>CAYWXN010000175.1:0-4691 GCA_964462075.1 uncultured Ruminiclostridium sp.
ATGATAGGCGGATTTGAGGATCCCGATACAGGCGAAATCCTTTTTGAAGGAAAGCTTTTAAATGATGTTCCTGCCTATAAAAGAAATGTAAATACTGTTTTTCAGAGATATGCATTGTTTACTCATATGAATGTCTATGAAAATGTAGCGTTTGGTCTTCGTGTAAAGAAAGTTTCCAAAAGCGATATCGATAGAAGAGTTAAGCGAATGCTAAAAATGGTTGACTTAGAAGGCTTTGAAAAACGTTATGTTGATTCTTTAAGCGGCGGTCAGCAACAACGTGTCGCTATAGCAAGAGCTTTGGTAAATGAACCAAAGGTTCTTCTTTTGGATGAGCCCTTGGGCGCCCTTGATTTAAAGCTCAGAAAAGAGATGCAGATAGAGCTTCTGGATATGCAAAGAAGTGTTGGAATTACATTTATTTATGTTACCCATGACCAAGAAGAAGCACTAACCATGTCAGATACTATTGTGGTAATGAATAAAGGTGTTATTCAGCAGATAGGTACCCCTCAGGATATATATAACGAGCCTACAAACAGATTTGTTGCCGACTTTATCGGTGAAAGCAATATAATAGAAGGGAGTATGCCCGAAGATTATAAAGTCTCCTTTGATGGCTTAGTTCTCGACTGCGTAGACAAAGGATTTGCGCCAAACGAGCCTGTAGACATAGTTATCAGGCCAGAGGATATTCGTATAGTTGTAAACCCCGATGAAGGTATGATTAAAGGAACTGTTACCTCTGTCGTATTCAAAGGCGTTCATTATGAGATGATTATAGAATCTGACACCCGGGAGTATTTAGTACAGCGTACCATGATGTTCCCGGAAGGAAGCGTTGTAGGTATGAATGTCCAGCCTGCTGATATTCAGGTTATGAAAAGGAGTGATGCGCCATGCAGCGAAGAGGAAGAGGAAGAATAGCATATCCCTACACTGTCTGGATGGCTATCTTCATTGTTGTACCATTGTTTTTGATTCTTTTTTATAGCTTTTCAGAGGGAGACATCCATAATATAAATGATTTAAAATTCTCAATAAACAGCTATAAAAAAGTACTTGAGCCATTATATCTGAAAGTTATAGGTAATTCTTTCGTTTTGGCGGGTATATCAACAGCTATTTGCTTAATTGTCGGGTATCCGGTAGCAATGATTATTGCAAATACTAATATTAAATATAGAAATTTATTATTGATGCTATTTTTGGTACCTATTTGGATGAATTTTTTACTCAGGACATATGCTTGGATGTCGCTGCTTTCGCCTAATGGGTTAGTAAACAGATTTTTATTGTGGGTTGGCTTGCCTAAACTTGAAATAATGCCCGGCAAGGGTGCAGTACTTCTTGGCATGGTATATAATTTTCTGCCCTTTATGGTTTTGCCTATTTATACAGTTTTAAGTAAGATTGATAAACATGTAATAGAGGCTTCAAATGACCTTGGAGGAAACAGTGTTATAACATTTCTGAGGGTTATTCTGCCTTTGAGTATACCGGGAATAGTATCGGGTATTACAATGGTTTTTTTGCCTGCAGTAAGTACCTTTGTAATTTCAGGTCTTTTAGGAGGCGGGAAAACTCCTTTAATAGGCGACTTAATAGAGCAGCAGTTCTTGTCGTCACGTAATTGGCATTTTGGCTCTTCATTGTCAATAATTCTAATGGTTATGATATTAATTTCAATGGCTGTAATGTCGCGTATTGACAACAGCCCTGAGGAAGAGAGGAGGAAAATTTAATGCAGAAAGCCATCAAAAGAATTTACATGAGCATAGTTTTCCTATTCCTCTATGCTCCTATTATAGTGTTAATTGTATTTTCGTTTAATAAATCAAAATCGCGAGGGCAATGGGGCGGATTTACCTTTGACTGGTATATTGATCTTTTTAAGGACAGGCAGATTCGTGAAGCACTCTATTTTACAATACTTATTGCTGTTATATCCACCTTGATTTCCACTATTGTAGGTACTATCGCAGCACTGGGTATTAACAATATGACACGATTAGGGCGGACTGTTATGCTGAATGTTAACAACCTTCCTGTGTTAAACCCGGATATTGTAACAGGTGTTGCTCTTATGACACTGTTTATTTCTATTCGTATTGAGCTTGGATTTGTTACAATGCTGATAGCACATATAGTCTTTAGTATACCCTATGTAATTTTAGCGGTGCTGCCAAAGCTGAGGCATATGAACAAACATACGGCCGAAGCTGCGCTGGATCTGGGTGCAACTCCGGCATACGCCATGAGAAAGGTTATTATTCCCGAGATTATGCCCGGTATTGTAAGCGGTGCTATGATTGCTTTTACCTTATCGATAGACGATTTTGTTATAAGCTTTTTTACAGCCGGTACATCGGTAACAAATTTATCCATACTGATTTACTCAATGGCTAAAAGAGGTGTTAAGCCGACCATTAATGCTTTGAGCACATTAATGTTTGCAGTGGTTCTTATTTTAATGATAATAATAAACAAGAAGAAGGATAAAGGAGAAGATATAATAATATGAAAAAGAATGTACTCTTATTTGTAGTTTTAGCGTTGATTATTGTTACTGTAGTACCTCTGGCCGGATGCGGTTCCGGGGTTACAATAAACGTTTTTAATTGGGGCGAATACATGGACGAGACATTAATAGATGAGTTCGAGGATCAAACAGGAATTAAAGTAAACTATAAAACCTATGCAACAAATGAAGAACTTCTTGCAAAGATGGAAGCCGGCGGAAGCAGTTATGATGTCGTTTTTCCTTCTGATTATGCTATATCTGAAATGATAAAGAAGGATATGCTTCTGGAAATAGATTTTAACAATATCCCGAATTACAAGTATATTGATGATAGATACAAGAATACAGAGTATGATCCTGAAAACAAATACTCGATACCTTATTTCTGGGGAACCATTGGTATACTTTATAATACTGATATGGTAAATGAACCGGTAGACAGCTGGGATATCTTATGGAATCCTGAGTATAAGGGTGAAATCCTTATGAAAAAGGATGTACGTGATACTCTGGGCGTTGCCCTTAAAAAGCTGGGCTATTCAATGAACAGCACAAATGATAACGAATTGGCAGAGGCCAAGGCTCTTCTCTTAGAACAAAAACCTCTTGTTAACGGTTACTATGGCGATGAAATAAGAGATCTTATTGCTAATGGAGATGCGGCAATGGGACTAACTTATTCAGGCGATGCCATGGATCTTTATTGGGAGGAGTTTGAAAATATTGCCTATGGTATTCCTGAGGAAGGAACCAATGTTTGGTATGATTCCATGGTTATCCCTGCCAGCAGTAAGCATAAGAAGGAAGCCGAGTTATTCATCAACTTTATGCTTGACCCGGATGTAGCATATAGAAATTCTGAGGCTGTGGGCTATACTTCTCCAAACACAGAGGCTTTAAGTCGCATGAAGGAAGAATATCCGGAGGTATTTGATCTGCCCGCCTATTGGCCTGATGAAGCGATTCTTGATAAAAGTAATGTATATATTGATTTAGGTGACTATAAAGTTAAATACAATGAAATACTAACCCAAATTCTAGTGGATTAAAATGAAACCTGAAAATGTTGGTCCTATCTATAAAATGTTAAAAGAATATAAAGAAAAAAACCCCTTACCTTTTCACATGCCGGGGCATATTCTTGGCAGAGGTTTATGTTATGAGTTGAAGCTGGCAGGCAGTCAGGACATTACCGAGATTCCGGGTTCGGATTGCCTGCATGAGCCTAATGGGGTGATAAAAGAAGCGCAAGAACGTGCTGCTTCATGCTTTGGTGCTGACTATTCTTTATTTTTAGTTAACGGCTCAACCTCCGGGATTCATGCCATGATTCAGGCAACGGTCAAACCGGAGGGAAAGCTGATTCTAGGTCGTGATTGTCATGTTTCGGCAATGAATGCATTAGCTCAGATTAACGGCGAGCCGGTTTTCGTTATACCCGAAGTGGATGAAAAAAACCAAATACCTCTTGGGGTTACCGCCGAATGTTTGGGAAAAGTCATAAAAGAAAATCCTGATGCACAAGCCATCTTAATTAATAGACCCGGTTATTACGGAACTGCGACTCGGTTAGAAAAGATATCAATGCTTGCGAAGGCTTATAAAATACCTCTATTGGTTGATGAAGCCCATGGAGCTCATTTTTGTTTTCATGAGGATTTTCCGAAGCCGGCAATAACTATGGGAGCTGATCTTTGCGTACAAAGCCTGCATAAAACACTGCCTTCATTGACTCAGACTGCTATTCTTCACGGCAGCAGCAAAGGCTTGGTAGATAGGGGTATTATAGAAAAAGCAGTATCGATGGTTCAAACTACAAGCCCGTCCTATCTTTTAATGTCATCTATCGATATGGCAAGAAGCTTTATGGAAGACAAAGGGAGAGTATTATACCAAAATTTAAAGCATAATATTTCCTATTTTTTTATTAAGCTCAATGAACACACTTGCATTAAAAGAGTAGCCTGTGATTACAGCGACTTCGATAATGATTTTTCCCGTATTGTTTTAAACTTTGAGTCAACAGGATTAAGTGGATTTGAGGCAGAAAAATTATTGAGGACACGGTTTGGTATTATAGCCGAAATGGCCGATTTAAATAATATTGTTTTAATAGCAACGCCCTTTCATATCCCTGAAGATTTTGATAAACTATTAATAGCACTAA
>CAYWXN010000176.1:0-1867 GCA_964462075.1 uncultured Ruminiclostridium sp.
TGATGCTCGACAGCGCCTCAAGGAAGAGCCTTGAGATTACCGAAACCATGAGGGATTCCAAGAAAAAAGGTTCTCTTCTATGGGTATTGGATAAAACCTCCACTTCAATGGGTGGGAGAAAATTAAGGCAATGGATTGAACAACCACTATTAGATGTTGATGAGATAAATCTAAGACTTGACGCAGTTTCTGAACTCAAAGATAGCTTTATGGTAAGAAGCGAGCTTATGGAGCTTTTAAGAGGTGTCTATGACATAGAGAGATTGACCTCAAAGTTGGTTTTCGGAACAATAAATGCCAGAGACCTTTTGGCCATAAAAGCATCATTATCCAAGCTGCCGTATATAAAAGAGCTGATAAAAGATCTCAAAGCCGGTTACAACAGCCAGTTATATGAGAGGCTTGATCTTTTAGAGGATGTATATACTTTAATTGATGCTTCCATAAACGAGGACGCCCCATTGTCGATTAAAGAAGGTGGAATAATTAAAGAAGGCTTCGACCAAAGAGTCGATGAATACAGGCATGCTGCTACAGAGGGTAAGACCTGGATTTCAGAGCTCGAGGCTGAAGAACGTGAAAGAACCGGAATTAAAAGCTTAAAAATACGTTATAATGATAATTTTGGCTATTACATAGAGATTACCAAGGCAAATATAGGGCTGGCACCCGATGACTACATAAGAAAACAGACATTAGTCAATTGTGAGCGCTATACTATGGACAAGCTTAAAAACTTGGAGGATAAAATTTTAGGAGCTGAGTCTAAAGTCATCCAAAGGGAATATGACCTTTTTTGTCAGGTCAGAGATACAGTTTCTCAGCACGTTAAAAGGCTTAAAACCTCGGCTGACTGTATATCGATTCTTGATGCCCTTTGCTCATATGCAGATGTTGCAGACCGTAATAAATATGTACGCCCGGTAGTTTATGACGGAGGAACTATCGAGATAAAAAACGGTCGACATCCGGTTGTGGAGAGGGTACTTGATGATGCTCAGTTTGTGCCCAATGATACATGGCTTGATAATGATGAGAACAGGATCGGTATAATTACAGGCCCGAATATGGCGGGTAAATCCACATACATGAGGCAGGTTGCGCTGATTACCTTAATGGCACAGGCCGGATGCTTTGTTCCGGCAGAATATGCTAAGATAGGGTTAGTGGATAGGATTTTTACCAGAATAGGGGCATCCGACGACTTAGCTTCCGGACAGAGTACATTTATGGTGGAAATGACAGAGGTGGCCAATATTTTAGAAAATGCCACCCCTAAAAGTCTTTTGATTTTAGATGAGATAGGGCGCGGAACCAGTACATATGACGGGCTAAGCATAGCATGGGCAGTTATAGAATACATAAATGATAAAGGAAAACTTGGTTGCAGGACTCTTTTCGCAACGCATTATCATGAGCTTACCGAGCTTGAGGAGAAGCTTCACGGAATAAAGAATTATTGTGTTTCGGTACGTAAAAAAGGAAACGATATTATTTTCTTAAGAAAGATAACCCGAGGAGGAGCAGACAAGAGCTACGGTGTTGAGGTGGCAGGACTTGCAGGTATACCGGATAATGTGATTGAGCGTGCCAAAATGATATTAGAAGAGCTGGATGAGGCCGATATAAATCAAAACTCAAGAAAAAGAAAGCAAAAGCCTGTGGACGGCCAGCTTGACTTATTTGCATCAAGTACACTTTCAAAGGCTGAGAGAGATGTTTTAGATGAACTCAGAATGGCAGACGCATCATTATTGACTCCGTTGGATGCACTGAACAAGCTTTACAGCCTGCAACAGAAATTAAAGTAGATTCTGGGGTGTATGTAGAGTGAGTCAAATGCGGGGATAAGTTTCTTGTCCTACCA
>CAYWXN010000176.1:1877-4684 GCA_964462075.1 uncultured Ruminiclostridium sp.
TGGAAAATTCCATCGATGCAGAGGCTACTCAGATTACTGTGGAAATTAAAAATGGCGGCATATCATATATTCGTGTTACCGATAATGGCAATGGCATAGAAAAAGATGATCTGGAATTTGCTTTTGAACGTCATGCCACCAGTAAAATAAGACGTATCGAAGATTTAGACGGTCTTTCGACTATGGGCTTTCGCGGAGAAGCTCTGGCTTCTATAGCCTCTGTATCCCAACTGGAAGTAACATCGAAAACAGAGGAAGCCACAACAGGTACAACACTTAAAATGGAGGGCGGACGTGTTATAGCTGTTAACCAGGCCGGTAGCCCAAAGGGAACAAGCTTTATAGTAAGAAATCTTTTTTACAATACCCCTGCACGGTATAAATTTCTTAAAAAGGATACCACTGAAGCGGGATATATTTCCGATATAATACAACGTCTGGCCCTTGCCAACCCGGGAATATCCTTTAAATTTATTCAAAATAATCAAACCCAATTACATACACCGGGTAATCATGATTTATTAAGTGTCATATACAGTGTTTTTGGGAAGGATATAGCAAAATCTGTACTTCCCGTAAAATATGAAACAGAAGGGTTCATACTTGAAGGTTTCATAGGAAAGGCTGAAATAGCCAGAGGAAACAGAAATAATCAATCAGTATTTTTAAACGGAAGATATATCAGGAGTAAGGTTATAACAAAAGCGCTTGAGGATGCGTACAAAACCATGCTCATGCAAAACAAATTTCCCTTTTGTGTACTGCTTCTTAAATGTTCGCCTGAAAGCTATGATGTCAACGTACATCCTCAAAAACTGGAGGTGCGTTTTGCCAATGAGAATTCGGTTTACAGCACTATTTACCAGGGTGTAAAGGGTACGTTGCTGGGAGAACCGGAGATAAGGGAATTTGAGCCGAATACTGATGAAACACGGATAAAGTATAACGTGCCGACTAATATAGTTCCAAGGGTATTTGATGTTATCAAAAAAATGCCCCCTAAAGATGACACGCCCTTACCAAAGCAATCTACCTTATTTGATAGTTTGCCTGAAAAAACCAATCAAACCGAAAATCAAGATTATAATATATCGGATGAAATATCGCAAAAGTTCGAGAAAAGGCCCCAATATTATGCAGACAGCAAAACTATTGAAGAAGGTAAAGTAGCTCAAGAAACCGTACCTTTTGAAGAGACCAAACAGACAACCGAAAATGCATCAATGCAAGAGTTATTAAACACATCAATCGTTGGGCAAGCCTTTGATACGTATATACTTTTACAGGGTGGTAACAATCTGTATATAATTGATCAGCATGCAGCGCACGAGAGAATAAGATATGAGACCATTAAGCTAAGACGTGCAAAAAACGAGAGCTTCTCTCAGATTATTCTTGAACCGATTATTATTAAACTTACAGCAAATGAGTATGATTTTGTCATGGAAAAACAAACTGCATTTCAAAGCTTAGGATTTGAGATAGAAGCGTTTGGCTCGAATACAGTTATAGTAAGGAGTATACCTGACTTTTTCGATAGCAGCTTTAGCATTAGTGACTTTAATGAGATATTGGACCGATGGATACAAACCGGATCAACCCAAAGTGATATCAGTGATGAAGCACTTTATATGATTTCATGTAAAGGCGCATTAAAGGCTAACAGAACACTTTCCAAGGAAGAGATTCATGGCTTGGTAGAAAGCTTATGTGCTATGGAAAACCCGTATACTTGCGTTCACGGCAGACCGGTAATATTGACCATGGAAAAGAAAGAATTTGAAAAAAGGTTTAAGAGGATAGTGTAGTTAAGGGAAAGGTTTTTATGGATAAAGTAATGGTTATTGCCGGACCGACAGCTTCAGGTAAAACCGATTTGGCTGTTGAACTGGCATTAGCGGTAAACGGAGAAATAATATCCGCCGACTCCATGCAGATTTACCGGGGAATGAATATAGGAACGGCTAAGCCTACAATGGAGGAAAGACGAGGAATACCCCATCATCTGATTGATATAGTCAACCCTGATGAGGAATACAGCGTTGCCCAATTTAAAGAAGATGCATTGGCTTGTATAAATGATATTACAAAAAGGGGTAAAACACCCATAGTTGTCGGAGGAACAGGTTTATATATCAATTCATTAGTATATAATATAACTTTTTCGGAAACTATCGCAGATTGGGAATATCGTGAAAAGCTAAAAAAGATATCTGAAGAGCAAGGTTCGCAGGCATTATTTGAGCTTCTTCAAAAAGTAGATCCCAAAAGTGCGGAATCAATCCACCCCAATAATATAAAGAGGATCATAAGAGCATTGGAGGTATATAAAACTACAGGTACCCCTATTTCAGAGCACAAGGAAGCATCAAGAAGTATTCCTCCGTTATATGAATTTAAAGTTTACGGACTACAAGTAGAACGCGAAAAATTATATCAGCGAATTGACAAAAGAGTGGATATAATGATAGGAAAAGGGCTCTATGAAGAGGTTGAGGAGTTGCTCAGCTGCGGATATTCCCCTAAACTTGTATCCTTACAGGGAATAGGATATAAAGAGATAATCAGTGCAATTGAGGGCAAATGTGCTTTAAGTGAGGCAATAGGCAATATTAAGGTAGGGACCCGCCATTATGCAAAGCGTCAAATAACTTGGTTTAACAAGACAGAAAGCTTGGAGTGGATAGAATACAGTGATACTAATACTTGGGCAATTTTAAAATTATTGGCCGATACCTTGAATAATGAGCGTTAATTTAGTAAAATTAGGGTCGAGGTAATGAGTTTAGTTTATATTATTTGTGCTA
>CAYWXN010000177.1:0-4678 GCA_964462075.1 uncultured Ruminiclostridium sp.
CGAAGAGTCTGTTAGTACAACCCCACCACTTAGGTTTGATATATGCAGAGAAAAATATTCATCTGGTTCATCAATAGTATCATCTATTATCGTTACGGTTACTGTAGCTGATATATCTCCAGCAGGGATTGTTGCCCCACCCGCTTTGTCTTGATAATCATGCGACAACGCCGATGCGGTACCTTGCCATGTACCATAGCTAAATGTAATATCACTACTGTGTGCTTGTGAAAGTGAAATTGTAAATGTAGCACTAGCACTACCAGCATTTTCGTTAACTGTTACATCATTTACTGACATATTTACCTCATCAGCTGCATATACTGTAAGTGTTGATCCCAATAAAATTATTGCTATTAATAAAAACACGAATAGCTTTTTTTGTAATTGTTTCATTTAATTACTCCTTCCTAATCTGATTGTTTATTTTAATGTTGTGTATTGAAAAGTTAGTATAAACTATATATTTTCCCCCTCCTTTATTTGCCGAAAGCCCATCAAAATTTCATATTACTGAATATGCCATATCTGCTCCAATCACCAATTTATTCGTCTGTAACACTGGTATATATCTCACCGCCTGACGATTCAAAGGTAATGGGTACCGAATATGCCACATTGCCCTGGCTGTCCTGCATGGCGTACATCATTATAAAGAAGCCGTCGCCAAGCTCAGTTTCGGCAAAGGCGGTTTCGGGAGTAACTGTTATGGTATCAATGGTAACAGCAGTCAATTCATCGTCATCACTGCTTATAGAGCTTGCATAGTGAATGTTCTGTATTTGGTCGCCTTCCACCAGATAACGAAGGTTTTTATCTGCCGCGCCGCTTTCATCAAGAGGCTTTCTGGCTCCCTCAATATAGTACTCGGCTGTTTCAAAGTCATAGACAACCATCAGGTTGTATTCCTCGCCGTTTAGCAAAATGGGCACCGAATACTGGTTATAGGTATCTCCCTCATAGGCGATTTCCATATAGCACAGCGCGCCGTCAAGGCTTCCCCATACTCCTCGGAAGTTGTCATGGAAAACACCGTTTTCCCAATCCGATACAATATCGTTGTCAGTGCCAAGGCAGAGCAGGATGTCCTCCTCCGGGTCGGCATAATAAAGCTCAAAGGTCAGGGAGGAAAGAATGTTTATAGCATCACTGCCTAAAGTCAGGGTAGCGTTACCTTCATCGTCCACCGTAACAGGCATATTCTGCCAGCTTACACTGTCAAGGTTCATCAGCTCAGGCAGTTCGGTGTAATTCATTTGGGATATATATTCCATACCTTGCTCGGAAAGCTCGCCGGTTAATCCGTAAGCATAGAGGTATTTAAAGGAATCCGAAGGGCCGATGCCGGCATAGGCGTTAAAATTATCTACATCACCGTTGTAGCTGTAATAGCAGGATAGTCCTGCCGATTCAGTACGATATTTTCCGTTTACTTTATATACAACGCATTCAGAAAGTGCATCGGCAACTGCTCCAGATGTTTCGGGCAGCAGCTCCGAGGATTTTAATGCGAGAGATCCCAGGTCAGTCATATTGGTAAAGCCCTGTTCACGGGTGTTACCGCCATAATTTTCAACATTGTTAGCAATTTTGGAAAAGTGAGCGAAAAATGCCGGGTTTTCAACTGCCGAAGCTAAAGCTTCCTTGCCAAAATCATCATAGGCTGAAATTAGGCCCGAAACCTTTGATAGATCTGTGACTGACAGGGTTATAATATCCTCTGTACCAACTTCTTTGCAGCCCTGTTCATAGCTGTCGCAGATAATCTTTGATAGCTCCGGTGCTTCTATTTCGGGCTTTTGGGCAAGGACCCCAAGCCATCCGCTGTAAAGCCAGCCATTACCCGGCTCTACCTCCTGAGAGGCTACAAGATATTTTCCTATATCGGAGAAGGTAAATGCCGTATCCACTGTTGCCATGAGGCAGGTGTCAAAGCCGATTATATCTATAGGCTGATTTTGAGAATCTACTCCAAAGGTTTCCGAAAAGGCCTGATACATTTCTTCAAGGCTCAGAGAATCCATGCCATACAGCTCGTCAAAGGCTGCACCCGACACCGAACCGCCGCCGTGGTTCCAAAACACTACAGCAGTATGCTTGGCGGGATATCTTTCCTTCCCGAAAGCAAGAAAGCTCTGAAGTGTCTGAGCATCACCCATATTTGCCGAGGGGAGCTCTTCGATAAGCTGCAAGCCCTTATTATCATAGACATAACGCCCAAGTGTATCTGCGCTGATTACATCGTTCTGCCACACAGCGGAACCGCCTGTTTGAATTACTACCTTAACGTTTTCGGGCATTTCCACCGACATCATCTCCATAAGATCATTGGTGGCGGCAGCGTAATTGGTTTCCAGGTCGCTTCCGCAAAGATACCAGTAGACTGCCCATTCAGTATCGGTCGATACACTTGTAACAACGGAGGAAGTGGGGGTAGGATCTGCTGAAGGTTCGGTTGAAAGCCCAGAAGAATCAATTTCCTCCTCGGCGCAAGCGGTCATAGAAAATAAAACTGTTATGCACAACAAAGCGATTAGAATCCTTTTCCATGCTGTTATTTTTAAATTGTTTTTCATTCGGGTCCTTCCTCCTCAAATCGTAAAGGGGTTTTCATTATAAATCATGCTGTCGCACCTTTTGCAATAGACATAGTGTTTTTATATTCCCAAAAGCTGTTTTTTCTTAGCATCAAATTCTTCTTGAGAAATGATGCCCTCGTCCATTAGAGATTTGTATTTTTTAATTTCTTCGACCGAATCAACAGTGTTTGAAAATGCCGGATTAACACTCCGGGCTGACAAGGACTCTGCACCAAAACCCGTTGATTTTTCTATTGCATTTGGAAAGGCCACTTCCTTTAATGCGTTCACCAGTTTTTCAATATCTTCGATATTTTGCTGATATGAATTGAGGTAATTGTTTATATCAGGACAGTCATTAGAAAGGGTTGGCCCGCTCATATCGCACGAGATAACAGTCCAGTAAGGATGATCGAGATGGAGCTCTACATTAAATGCCTTAAAAGGCTCGCTAATGCTATGGTATTGTGTAGGTGCTGAACGGTTAATTTTGCCGTCATCCAGTCTATCAATAGTACGATTCAACTGCTGGTTCATCATAAACTGGTTTATTTGAGGTGCAAGAGCCATAGCAAGCTCCGGAACATTGCTGTCATAACGCATGATTCCCTCGGGGGAGCATTCAAATAATGGGGTGTCGTCTTCTTTTATTACAAAGTATTTAAGCTGATTACCCTCAAATACTGTTTTGTCGGGATTCTTGCTCATGCAAAACAATTTATTTTCATAATCAAATATTATTTTTGTGTCCCATAGGCCGAAATCGATTTTTTCAGAAATGACAAACTTATCTTTTAAGAGCTGATTTTCATCAAAGAATGCCAGATAATCTTTAAAGCCTTGCATAGTTAATTGATTTCTCTTATCCTCTTCCATATCAATTTTTCCATGGCATGTATCACATACATATTCTCCTTCTATTTTTGAAGGGAGAAACCACGAAATCTTCCCGCCACATATAGGGCAGGGGGGCTTTTTTGAAAATAGTGCCATATAATTTTACCTCCTAATCATCCCAATAATCTCTTTTTGAAAAACCTAAAACTCCCGCGATAATTGAAACCGGGAACATGCGAATATTGCTATTCAGCTTGTTAACACTGTCGTTATATATCAAGCGACTTGTACACAACATGTCTTCAAAGGTTTGAACAGCATTAACTGCTCTTATGTAATTCGGATCTTCATTTAATTCGGGATACTTCTTGGTAAACATGGAGATTCGGTCAAACACCTCCGAGATAAATCCTTCTTGCATAATAATCTCACCAGGAGTAGATTTTGCTGTAATGACATTCCTTTTGGATTTTAAAGTCTCAAGGAGGGTTTCGCTTTCATGAGCGAAATAGCTCTTTGTTATATTTAAAAGTGCCGTAAGTGCATCAAAACGACCAGAGAGCTGAACACCTATTTGGGTTAAGGCATTGTTTATATTTTCGTCCAACATAACCAGCCTACGCTGGGTTGACATAAGCCATAGAGCAATCATGGCAATAATTGCAATTGTTATTAGTAAGATTGGCAACATAATAGTATCCTCCTGTTTAAATGGGCAGACAGTCATTATTATAGTCTGTCTGCCCTAGTTGGGGGGGCGAGAATTCTATTCGGCTTCGAGAGTAATACTATTGATGATTTTTCCACCTACCTCAGGTGTAAAAAATGCATCATCTGCTGAATGCATAAGTGTGATTACATATAGTTCAGTCTGATCTGAATTATAGAGTCTTACCACTTGTACCAAACGATCTACACCTTGGGCGTTTACACCATAAAAACCCATATAGACTGCTGTGTTCCCATTCATGTTGACATCGCCCTCAAATACTGACAGCTCAATATCAGTGTATGTTGAGCCATATAGCATATCAAGGGATTCTGCAGCGAGGCTTTCATCCCATTCGGAAGGAAGAAGATCAATTTCCGTTGCAGGAGTTACTGTAATTGACGCATTAGGTCCGCCAGATACAAAAACGCCTTGATTTTCCGAAACCGGATTAAAAACATCCGGTACACTCATGGTAATATCACCGAATTTCATTGTTACAAAGTTAGCTTCCTGTTTAGACGCATCTTCGCTTGGGTCTGCTACCGGGGCT
>CAYWXN010000178.1:0-1905 GCA_964462075.1 uncultured Ruminiclostridium sp.
TTATACCAATGGAAGAGTTTCTTGATGATCCTGACTTTGATCCGGAAAAGGAATTGAAGACCGGAAATGAGATAGAAGTGCTGATAGTTAAAATCAATGACGGCGAAGGCAATGTTTCATTATCCAAGAAAAAAGTTGATTCTATCCGCGGTTTTGAATTGGCCGAAGAGGCATTTAAAAATAATACTCCCATTGATGTTGTAATTAAAGAAATTGTCAAGGGTGGGGCTGTTGCAGATTTCAAGGGAGTTCGTATATTTATACCGGCTTCTCAGATTAGCGATAGATTCGTTAAGGATTTAGAGCCATATAAAGGTAAGAAGGTTAAGCTTGTAATAACAGAAATGGCAAACAGAAGACGTGTTGTAGGGTCTTGCCGGGCAATTATCGAAGCAGAAAAAGCCGTTAAATCGGAGGCTTTCTGGAATGAGGTAGAAATAGGCAAGGAATACACAGGAACAGTTAAAAGTATTACAAACTTTGGCGTATTTGTAGATCTTGGCGGCGTGGACGGATTGGTTCATGTATCTGAACTTTCTTGGAAAAGAGTGGATGATCCTTCAAGCATTCTAAAAGTAGATGATGTTGTAAATGTAAGAATCATTAACTTTGACAAGGAGAAGAAAAAGATATCCTTGGGTTACAGGAAGGTTGAAGATAATCCGTGGTACAATATTGAAGAAAAATATCCCATTGGAAGTATCGTAATCGGTACTGTGCTTCGAATGGTTCCGTTCGGTGTTTTTGTCGAGCTTGAAGAGGGTGTAGAGGGACTTGTGCATATTTCCCAAATCTCCAGTGTTCGAATCGGAAGGCCTGAAGAGGTTCTTGAAATCGGACAGCAGGTTGAAATGAAGATTATGGATGTCAATACAGAGCTTAAGAAAATCAGCTTATCAATAAAAGAAGTTAAACCTGTTGATCCGGAAAATGTAGAAGAGCCGGCAGAAGAATCAGGCGAAGAAAAAATTCCTTCAGAGCATAATGAAGAGATGACAAACACGATAGGTGATATCTTAAAAGATGCAGAAACCCAAGAATAATATTAAATATAAAAAGATTGTATATGGCAAGACCGGGAACCCGGTCTTGCTGTTGTATATTATCAGTTTGTTTTAAGGAGGGTAATAATGGAAAATTTCAATGATTATGAAATTTTTAAAACAAAATTTTATAGCATGTCGAATATCGATTTAAACTTATATAAAGAAAAGCAAATGAAAAGACGTATTACATCCTTAGTAGATAAATATGGTCACACTTCATACTGCTCATTCTTGGATGAAATGAAGAAAAATCCTGAGCTTTATAAAATTTTTATTAATTACCTCACTATTAATGTGTCGGAATTCTTCAGGAATCCCGGCCAATGGGAGTATTTTGAAAAGAAAATACTGTCGGAAACTTTTAAAAATAAAAATCTTCAGGATTTAAAAATATGGAGCTCAGCCTGTTCAACGGGGGATGAGCCATATACAATTGTAATGATTCTGAACAAATTTTTACCTCTTGAAAGAATCAGTGTTTTAGCTACCGATATCGACATTGAGGCTATGAATAAAGCAAAAGCTGGAGTTTATTCTTCAAGAAGTTTAAAAGAGCTTCCGAAAGAGTACTTAGATAAACATTTTAATAGAATAAACGATGACAGTTACCAAATATCTGATAAGGTTCGCAGATGTGTGAACTTTAAGCAGCTTAACCTTCTAGAGGACCCTTACCCGAAGGGAATGGACATAATAATCTGCAGGAATGTACTTATTTATTTTACAGAGGAAGCAAAAAATTATATAATGAAAGAGTTTAGTGAGTCACTTAAACCAAACGGTGTGCTTTTTATAGGAAGCACCGAACAGATTATGAATTATAATAGCTTTAATATAAAGCCCATAGAAACATTTTTCT
>CAYWXN010000178.1:1915-4672 GCA_964462075.1 uncultured Ruminiclostridium sp.
GGGATAACATTTATGGTAGAGATAGATAAAATGACTAAGGCCGAGCTTTTAGAGGTATTAAGAATAAAAGATGAGCTTTTAAAAGAGCAAAGGGAAGAATTGGATGCATACAGAATATTAGTGGAAGAACTGTATGCAAAGCTCGGAATAAAAGATTCAATATTTACAGGAAATGGAGACTAATCGTGTTCGCCTATCTTAAGGGTATTTTGATAAGGAAAACAGCTGACAGCATTATTATTGATGTTAACGGCGTCGGATATAAGGTATTTACAGCCAGTTCGGCTCTTGCTACCTGTTGTGAAACAGGCAGCGAGATAAAGTTGCATACCCATTTCTATGTCCGAGAGGATACACAGGCCCTTTACGGTTTTTTAAATGAAGAAGAGCTGAAGATGTTTGAACAGCTTTTAACTGTATCGGGAGTCGGCCCAAAGGCGGCGCTCAGCTTAGTATCATACATACCGCCATCACAATTCGGTCTTGCGGTTCTAACCGACGATGTGGAAAGCTTCACAAAAGCTCAGGGAATAGGTAAAAAGACAGCCCAAAGAATTATTTTAGAGCTTAAAGATAAATTGAAAAAGCTAAATGACCAATTAACCGATATAAAAGTTGAGACCGCATGTTTGCAGCCATCAGACAATAAAATGAAAGAAGCAATAAGCGCCTTGATCATGCTGGGTTATTCATCGCAGGAAGCAAGCAGGACCATATTAACTGTATATGATGAAGAAAAAACGATAGAACAAATAATAAAAGATGCTCTTAAGAGCACTCTATGAGTAAGGTGAGGTGGTATAGTGGAGGAAGAAAGACTTATAAACAGCGAGTTTCGAAGAGATGATTTTGATGAAGCCAGCTTAAGACCACGTACCATCAACGAATATATTGGACAGTCAAAGGTAAAAGATAATCTTCTTGTTTTTATAGAAGCTGCTAAAAAAAGAGAGGAAGCTTTGGATCATGTGCTTCTTTACGGCCCTCCCGGTCTTGGTAAGACTACCCTTGCGGGAGTTATTGCCGGTGAACTTGGTGTTAACATCAGGATAACTTCTGGCCCCGCAATTGAAAGAGCAGGAGATTTAGCTGCTATTCTGACTAATCTGGGTCAATCCGACGTACTCTTCATTGATGAAATCCACAGATTAAACCGAAATGTCGAGGAAATCCTATACCCGGCAATGGAGGATTATGCATTAGATATTATTATCGGAAAGGGCCCCAGCGCCAGATCCATCCGCCTTGATTTGCCTAAATTCACATTGATTGGCGCCACAACCAGAGCAGGCCTTCTGACATCTCCGTTACGGGATAGATTCGGCATAATTAACCGTTTAGAAATTTATACCCATGATGAGCTTGCAACTATTGTAAAGCGTTCAGCTAATATTTTGGGTATAGAAATAGAAGAAACAGGAGCACAAGAGATTGCAAAGCGGTCAAGAGGAACACCGAGAATTGCAAACCGCCTGCTAAAGAGAATTCGTGATTTTGCTCAGGTTAAATCTAACGGCCAAATAACACAGGAAGTGGCTCGATATGGTCTTGATGCCCTCGAAATTGATGATCTTGGTCTTGATAACACAGATAGAATTGTGCTTAATACAATAATCAACAAGTTCGACGGAGGTCCTGTGGGCTTAGATACATTGGCCGCCTCAACAGGGGAAGAGGCAAACACAATAGAAGATGTTTATGAGCCGTATCTCTTGCAGCTAGGATTTATTCAGAAAACTCCCCGGGGCAGACGGGCTACCCGCTTGGCATATCAACATCTGGGTATTCAATATACGGACAGAGATGACAGTGAACAGATCAGCTTTATTAAAGATAATGAATAAAGGAGACGAATCTATGTCATATAAGGTCGGATTTATTGGTGTGGGAAATATGGGCGGAGCCCTCTTAAAGAGCATAGTAAGGTATAATAAGGAAGTCCTCGGTAATAATTCAAAAGATCAACAGTTATTTTCTGTCTCTGCGTTTGATATTAACTCCGAACTATTGAAAAAGCTTGCTGATGAAACGGGAATAATTGAGGAAACCAGTGCTGCGGGCCTTGTAAATAATTGCGATATAATTGTTCTGGCAGTTAAGCCTCAATATTGTGATAGTGTTCTTGAACAAATCAAACCGGTAATAACAGATAGAAAAATAATCGTATCGATTATAGTTGGGCTTCCGACCCGGTATTTTAAGGACGTCTTAGGCAGTCAAGCCAGAATCGTAAGGACAATGCCCAATACCCCTGCTTTGGTAGGTGAAGGTATGACCCTTGTATGCTGGGATGATTCTATCAATAATGACGAAAGAAAAACAATAAATAAGCTTTTCAGTTGCTCAGGCAAAGTTGAGGAGTTAGACGAAAGCCTTATGAGCGAAGTAACCGCCCTTACCGGCAGCAGCCCCGCTTATGTATTTATGTTTATTGAAGCTATGGCTGATGCCGCCGTTAAATCCGGAATTCAGCGAAACCTGGCATACCGACTGGCCGCACAAGCTGTATTGGGATCGGCAAAAATGGTTCTGGATACGGGAAAACACCCCGGTGAGCTTAAGGATATGGTTTGTTCACCTTCCGGTACAACAATAGAAGCGGTGGCGACACTCGAACAGGAAGGCTTTAGAAATGCCATTATTAAAGCTATGGATGAGTGCACAAAAAAAGCCAGAGAAATAGGCCGGAAAAATTCAGGCAAATAGGAGAATATATGGAGTATTACGAAAAAACTATCAGCACCGAGCTAAAGTATA
>CAYWXN010000179.1:0-4659 GCA_964462075.1 uncultured Ruminiclostridium sp.
ACTTTTGACAAAGAGTTTGAGACCATGGAGCTTTTAAAGTGCAAAAAGCCTGTGGGAAAGTATTTCCCTGAACTATTTAAGAAATTAAGGTTAACACTGTGGGAAGCGTCCGAGATTCACCTGGATAACGGTGTTTTGCTTGCAGTTGTCTGTGACATGGGAGTTTTCGGTTTAACATTGAATATTTTCTATGATAAGCGAAAAAAGAAAGTTTACAGCTGGAGTACCAATCTTCCGAGCTCAAAAACTAAAATAGCACCAAACCTGTTAAATGGGAACATTGCAGAGGCATATACCAAGGACTCATTTGTCAAATATATAAACAATTTTCAGGATGGTAAATGTTCGCTTTCAGGATCACACTTTGATAAGAAAAATAAAATTGAGTATGAATTCGAATTGGAAAGAGTCTCTCTGCCCGGCGTAGTCAGTATTCCTTTTGGCCCAAATAGGCCACTTTATTCACAAAAAGACCTGTTTAAGGCTAAAGGACACTTATTACTCAATGATGAAGTTTTTGAATCAAATAGTCAAACAACAGCCATAGTAGATGACCATAGAGGTTATTACCCGTATAAGGCGCATTATGATTGGTTGACCACCATGGGAAGAAGCGTTAACGGAGAGGAAAAATACTTTGCATTCAACCTTACCAGAAATCAATCAATTGATCAGGAAAACTATAACGAGAATCTTATTTGGCTTGAAGACAGGATAAGCCTGTTACCGCCGGTTACTTTTAAACGTAACGAAGACAGCTCTATCTGGACTGTAACTGACGAGCATGATATGGTCAATGTCACCTTTGATGTTAATAAGGACAGGTATCATATGTCAGTCCATGCTGGGATAATAGATATAAATTATTTTGTGGTGTTCGGAGAAATCAAAGGATACGTAAGAGATACAGAGGGCAATAAATACATTCTTGACGGAATGATGGGAATGGGAGAAGATAAAAGTTTAAGATTCTAAAATGTAATTTTCTCTAAATAATTTTTTAATCTCCGTGTTCTATCGATGCCATGAAACCTCACAGATGAGGCATATTTTATGAGGTTTATTGTTGCATTTCAATTATTACATGATTGTTCATTCTGTGATCGGTTCTATCAATTTGTTTTCTATATTATGAATCAAAGTGTGATATATTAGGAATGTGAATTAATATATGAACATTAAGGTAAAGGATGCACTTATGGGAAATAAGCAGATTATAGTTGTAGGCGGAGGAGCAGCCGGAATGATAGCAGCTATTTCAGCTCGAAGGCTTGGTGCCAAAGTAATGATTCTGGAGAAGAATCCACGGGTTGGTAAAAAGATTCTGACTACCGGTAATGGTCGCTGTAACTATACTAATATCAATGCTGATATTAACTGCTACAACGGAGATAACCCCAAATTCGTCTACAGTGCATTATCTGATTTTACTGTAGAAGATACTCTTAAATTCTTTGAAGAATTAGGGATTGAGTATAAGGTTGAGGATCAGGGAAAGGTTTTCCCCATGTCAGATCAGGCCTCAAGCGTGCTGGATGTTCTTTTATATGAGCTAAATAATACAGGTATAAATATAATTTGTGATGCAAATGTAAAGGATATCTTAAAGCGTGGAAACGGGTTTGTTATTCGCGTGGAAAGCGGTAAAGAATATACAGCGGACAAGGTTATACTGGCCCCCGGAGGAAAAGCTATGCCCTCAACGGGATCTGACGGGTATGGCTATGATTTGGCAAAAAAATTGGGCCATACTATTACCGATATTTTTCCCGCACTTGTTCAATTAATGCTAGAAGGAGCATTTTTTAAGCGTATAGATGGCGTGAAATTTGTAGGCACCGCTGAAATAATCCATAAGGGCAAGTCAATTGCACAAGATAGGGGAGATATTCTCTTTACAAATTACGGGATATCGGGGCCGCCTATCCTGCAAATAAGCAGAAAAGCTGGAGAACTATTAAATCAGGGAAAAGAAGCATATGTAAAGATAAATATCCTTGATACCATGACTATTGAAGAAATGGGAAAGTTATTAAACAAACGATTTAACGATACATCTTCAAAAACGGTGGAATTTAGTCTGGTAGGCCTTATTAACAAAAGATTGATACCGGTTATTCTAGCTGAAGCTGGAATACTTGATTTAAAGCGTCCAGCGGCGAGTTTGTCCGCTACGGAAAAGGCGGCTGTGGTTGAGATCCTGACTGATTGGAGATTTAGAATAAAAGGAACAAAAAGCTGGCCCAGTGCTCAGGTGACAGCCGGAGGAGTCGCAACCGATGAAATAGACCCCAAAACCATGGAATCAAAATTAGTCCAGGGCTTATATTTTGCCGGAGAAATCATAGATATTGACGGGCAATGTGGCGGGTTAAATCTGCAGTGGGCTTGGTCATCGGGATTTGTTGCAGGAAAAAATGCAGCAATCTGTAGCCGCTAAACTAGCACAATCGATAGTTTTCGCACAGTCTAAAGCGTAAGTGAAGGGAATATAAGCCTATATGGTAAGGTTTTCAAATATAAAAGTAGGAATTAAAGAGGCTCCGGATGGGAATGCAGAAAGACTGGCGCTGCAGAGTATTATATTATCTGAGCTGAAAATTGATGAACATGAGCTTATAGATTTTACAATATTCAAAAAATCAATTGATGCCCGCAAGAAGAGCGATGTTCACTATGTTTATACAGTCGATATAAAAATTAAAAATGAAGAATCAATTTTAAAGAAACACGCTAATAATGGAATAATACCCACTCCTGATTTATCAGCATACAGTCTAAGCTTTGGTACCCGAAAAATGTATGAACGGCCTGTAATAGTAGGCATGGGCCCTGCAGGATTATTTGCAGGTTTACTACTCTCAAGATGCGGATGTAAGCCTATTATACTGGAAAGAGGAGAAGATGTTGACTCCAGAACCAAAAAAATAAATACATTCTGGAAAACCGGCTTACTGGATACCGAAAGTAATGTCCAGTTTGGTGAAGGAGGAGCGGGGACTTTTTCTGACGGTAAACTTACCACATTGATTAATGACCCTCGGTGCCGTTTGGTTTTGGAGGAGTTTATAAATGCAGGAGCTCCGTCGGAAATACTCTATAAAAGCAAGCCCCATATAGGAACTGATTTACTCAAAACCACTGTAAAAAATATCAGACAAGAGATCATTGCCAACGGCGGAGATGTAAGATTTAAGGCAAAAGTGACTGATATTATAATTAAAAACGGTAAGATATCAGAATTGGATATTAATGATACAGAGCGGCTTTGCTGTAATACGGTTTTACTGGCCATTGGCCACAGTGCGCGGGATACTGTGGAGATGCTTCATGACCGGGGCGTAGAAATGAATCAAAAGGCATTTTCAATAGGCCTTAGAATAGAGCATCCACAAGAGTTCATTGATAAGGCACAATACGGCAATTTTGCGGGATACCCGGGGTTGGGAGCGGCTGATTATAAGCTTTCTTATCATAGTAAAAACGGTAGGTCTGCTTATAGCTTTTGCATGTGTCCCGGAGGATATGTGGTGGCTGCAGCATCTGAAAAAAATCATCTTGTCACCAATGGTATGAGCGAACACAAGAGAGACGGAAATAATGCCAATTCAGCTATACTGGTAGGTGTTACTCCCGCCGATTTTTCTAATGAGCATCCATTAGCGGGAATTGAGTTCCAAAGGAAATGGGAGAGATTGGCCTACGAGCACGGAGGAGAAAGCTATAAGGCTCCCGCTCAGCTGACGGGAGACTTTCTTACCGACAGGCCTAGCAGCCATTGGGGAAGCGTTGAGCCCACTTATAAGCCGGGGGTTGTTTTCGTCGAGCTTAAGAACTGCTTACCTCAATATGTTGCAGATACTCTCAAAGAGGCGATACGGGATTTCGATGCAAAAATCAGAGGCTTTGCAATGCCCGACAGTATTTTGACCGGTGTTGAAACCAGAAGCTCTTCGCCCGTAAGAATAACTAGAGACAATAGTTATCTATCTAACATAAGTGGACTATATCCTGTGGGGGAAGGCGCCGGTTATGCCGGCGGAATAATGTCTTCAGCGGTTGACGGAATCAAGGTGGCAGAAAAAATAATTTCTATGCTGTAAATCGTTTTGGCATAATTCTGACATCGTTCAATGTCTTTGATTCCAGATGATGGATTTGCTCCCACTCCACTTTTTTACACAGTGCAATAATTGATATGGGAATGTAAGTAAACATAAAAAGCGGAAATGTAAAGGTATACAGGCATTTTTTTAGTGTGCTGCAATAAATATTTTTCCATTCGGTTATTGTTGTAATGAGTCCTAGAATAAATAATAGCAAATACATATTTAGTATTGATTCACCAACCGATTCGAGCAAATAGATAATATTTCCGCCTAAAAGCAAACTATGGATTGCACCGTATGCATTAATAAAGCCGCTTAAAACCGATAAGATAATTGCAGGCATAATATTCATTGCCATATCAAAACAAGAAAAACTGCGTTTGGAGAAAACAGATTTTACTAACTCCAAACCGTATTTTTGAAATACTTGAATATACCCCTTTGCCCAACGCATTCTTTGTGTCCAGGACTGACTGAATTTAACAGGCTGCTCATCGTACAGCATAGCAGATTCGCAGTAAGCTATTTTTTCACCGTCAATTACATTGTG
>CAYWXN010000180.1:0-4614 GCA_964462075.1 uncultured Ruminiclostridium sp.
ACGGAAAGCCGGCCACAAAACCCTGAGTGATAGAATCTCCAAAGCAATACATTTTATCTTTGCCCGAATCAATTGCTTTAGTTTCACCGTTGCAGCGTATCTCTTTAATGCCTATTTCAGCAAAAATCGGAAAGCAAATTTTTACAGTAACCGGTTTATGTTTTGGATTCTTAAAGTAAATCCTTATCTTCCCTGATTTTGGCTTTGGTTCAGCCACCTTAACACCATCAACAAACACATCAAAGGAATCCTCAATATATATCCTGCCTTTCCCATATTGTTGAATATTATCCTTAAGCTCTTTACCCATCTCAACCAGCTTTGAAATCCCCAATTCCTTAAAGACTGTCGGCAGAATATTCAGCACAGAGGTCTTCTTGCATACCAGTGAAATCTTGTTTCCTGTCGTTTGAAAAAGGAGATATACACCGGTTGAGCATCTGCTCATTAAACAAAAAATTACATCATCTGAGTAAACCTCCATCTGTGAAGGAGTGAATCTTCTGAAATATAAAAAACCTCCCTCATCCTCCTCAGTCCATATCGAATTATGAACGGCATTATTAAAAATACTCCTGTCAAGCAGCATATAAATTCCCTTCTGCTATAGATTTGCTTGGTATTTACCCTCATTATATAGACTAGATTTAATTTTATAAAACTATTTTTTTAAAAACAATAATATAACAAATCAATACAGGTTTCTCCCATTCCGGTCAAAAACTTAATTACTCACTCAACAGGCTCTACCTCAGCCGACCTATCCAACGAACAACCTAATATACTGAACCAATGCCATGTTTTTCATATATTGTAAATTATAATTTTTTATTTGCTTGTAATATTGTAGTAAATTAATTATAATTATTCTATTATTTATTGTCATTTGTACATATTAGGGGGTAAATATAATAGATACGGCGCTACAGGTAATAATTAACTTGTTTTCAGCTACCATACTCATTGTTATAGCAATTAATGAGAACAAACAGTATAACAGGCATTTGCCTCAGGAACGGCTTTTTATGTCGCTGGTTTATACCAATATAACCCTATGTCTTTCTGATGCAATAGCTTGGTCTTTGGAAAAAGTTCCAGGCACCTTCAATTACATATTGAACTATATATTTACATCTTCAGCGTTTGTGGCTATCCCCATACTTTCATACACTTGGTTTCTATACTCATTATTTAATATTTTTAGAGATACAGCTTTGCTCGAAAAGTATAAAAAATATATGAAAATACTTATTATTGCTAGTTTTGCACTTACAATAACGAATTATTTTACCCATTTTCTATTTTACTTGGACGAAAACAATAGCTATCACCGGGGTCCCTTATTTTATCATCTTATGTTTACTTGCTTTTCATTATTTTTATTCACTTTTATAATGATTATTTATAACAGAAAGAAAATCCGTAAAGGCCATTTTATCCCCATGCTTTTTTTTGTTTTTCCGACAATTGTTACAAGCATATTAGCAATCTTGATGTATGGCACGGCCATAAGCTGGGTTGGAACAACTCTGGCAATATTCATAATTTATTTGTTTATACAAAGCCAGCGTCTTGGAACAGACTACCTTACCAACCTATATAATAGGCGTGAGCTTAATGAATATCTCCAAAACCACCTGCGAGGCAGGCGTAATAATGAAAGATTCGGAATAATAATGATAGATATTAATCGATTTAAGAGTATAAATGATAGCTGGGGGCACACAGTTGGAGATGAGGTCCTTATAGCACACTCGAAAATCCTTAAATCATCCTTTCGATCGGGAGAATTTATTTCCCGATATGGCGGGGATGAATTTATTGTAGTAATTGAAGCCACTTGTATAGAAGATGTTGCAGCAGCCGTTAAAAGATTTATCAACGCTATAAATCAATTTAATACGACAAATACTAATCCTTGGGAACTTAGTGTCAGTATTGGCTATGATCTTTATGATCCATCATCCTCTGATTTGAGTATTGATGAGCTCTTAAACCATGTTGACAGGCTTATGTATCAAGCAAAATCAGAAGCCGGCACAGTCGCTATAACATCAGCGTTAAAGGTTTAATTCTTCTAATCACTGGAACGGCTGCAATCGATTGATGTTATTGAAACTAACTTAATGCAAACCTTATCATCATATTACTTGGGTATTTTTGTTTAATTATATCTGGTAGGCACTCGTTTCTAAATGAAATGGAATCAAAAAAAGCTTCCTTTTTCAATTCTTTTATGCTACCATATGGATCCGCAATTATAAAAGTATCTTCTGTATCATCAAAACCGATTAGGGCTGAGTAATGCAATATCGGTTTCCCATCACCCATTAAGTTATCGGTAAGATACTGGATATGTAGAGGTAAACTGGATTGAAGATTGTTTTTTATAATCTCTGACATCTTTTCAATGTCACCGTAAACAATTTCCGCCTTGTATTTTTTTAAGTATTTCCTATAAACTTCCATCAGTTTTTGAAATGTAATACCCATTGCATTAAAAGGTTCATTTTCAAATAGAATGTCCTCATCTATCTTTTGTCCTTCTAAAAATGACATAATCATTCCCGCGGTTGCATATCCACAGGTGTTGCCCCTCTTTTGTTGAACCAATCTAAAATTGTTAATAACCATATGAAACCAACCTTTCAAATACTCATGTTTTAGATTAATGAGAAATGTAAAACTCAGGTATAACTAACTGGTATATATATTTTGCAGGATATTTCACTTTTGCTCAAATCCGGAACATCGACATATTCATGAAACTGAACACGATAATCATACATCAATCCTTTTTGAGAAAAATAATATTTTATCACCCACATATAGGTCTCTTTAAATTTTTCTCTTGAGCCCTCATAATCAATAATTACATAGCCTCCACCTTCAAGCACTATATTGCTCAATTCTGAAATTCCCGAGCAACTTTCAAATCCCAGCAAATATAAACAGCTATTTATGTCGGTTACTGCGGGTGAGTTCATTGAAATCAATACATACCGTCCGCCGTTCTTGTTACTTATTTTTATTTCATTCCAAACATCACTAGTTTTTTTATCATAATAGTTCCCGTAATAAATTTTTGCAGAAATCTTTTTTGTACTAATTTCTGCAATGCTAATATTTTTTATTTCTTTTGGGATCCCATCATTATTGTAACAAATGAATTGCTCATATTTTTTGCAAATATTGCTATCTTCTTTTATACCAGTATTCTTTTTGTAAATATTACGCCATTCAGTAGGCGTCCTGTTGAATACTTTCCTAAATTCTCTGGAATAGGTTGCTGAAGAATAGCCAAAGAAACTGGCCACTTCAGTAATATCCGCCTCTGGATTTGCTGATAAATAATAAATGCTGTTTTCTATTCTTCTTTTCTTAATATAATCATTTAGGGTTATACCTACTATATCTTTAAATTTTCTGTGCAAGTGATATTTTGAATATGAGTACTTATTTGATAATGTATCCAAAGTAATATGTTCAAACAAGTTTAAGTTGATATAAACCATAATTTCAAAAATTACATCTTCTATACCATTCATAATAACACCATCCTGAAAACAACAATTAGAAACGCTTAAATATTTACCATCAAGTTTTGTATGAGATGTACCTCTGCTTATTTAGAGAAACAAATGACGTCTTGCAATAATACAGAGAGCGGAAAATAAGCTTAAAGCCCCAAAAGCCGAGTGTTTACAGGCTTTTCAGGTATAAAAAAAACGCTAATTTTGACACATACCGAATCATTATTAGCATTCTAATTTGGTGGAGGCGGCGGGAATTGAACCCGCGTCCGAAACCGTATTCACAAGAGCATCTCCGGGTGCAGTTCATGGTTTTTCATTCCCTCTCCTGCACGCCCATGAACAGGCTTGCAGCTTCAGTAGCTTCATTTGTCATGCACGACTCAAAGCTTTATCGTGTCACGTTCACCACTGTCGACGCCCTATCCAAAGCCGTGGTGTTCTAAGGTAGGACGGCTGCCTTAATTAGGCTGCGTAAGCTAAATTGCTATTATTGTTAGCGTTTAATTTTAATTTCCCGTTTTTTAAAGTGGCCTACGAGAATCCACTACCCGCTTCTCCGGCTTCAACAATCCCGTCGAAACCTTAACGCCCCCGATAAAGGGCTTGCTAACAAATATATTATAACATGATTGTATGAAAAACGATAGTTTTTTATGGGCGTAGCCCATATTGCGATAGCAACAATCATGTTTCAATGCTCTCGGGCCCCGTTCAAAATCTTCGATTTTGGTAACGGGTGAGGTTATTATAACATGATTGTCAAGAGTTATGCACTGTCTGTTATTACCTTAATGATTTTTCATCCTGCGATCAATCTCACGCATGGCATCCTTTTTGGCCAAATCCTCGCGTTTGTCATAAAGCTTTTTGCCTTTTGCAATGGCTAGCTCAACCTTAACCATACCTCTTTTAAAATACAGGCTTAATGGTATCAGCGTAAGACCTTGCCTTTGGGTCAGACCTAACAGCCGGTTAATCTCGAACCGATGAAGCAATAGTCTCTTAACTCTTAAGGGATCATGGTTAAATCTGTTCCCCATGTCATAAGGACTTATATGAAGACCATATACAAAAACTT
>CAYWXN010000181.1:0-4588 GCA_964462075.1 uncultured Ruminiclostridium sp.
CACCGCTCTTTTTAATAATATCAAGAGTAACGCCTATGTCAAGAAGACAGCCTTCTCGTGATATTCCTTCCCCGTAAATAATATCGAATTCTGCTTCTTTAAAAGGAGGAGCCACTTTATTTTTAACTACCTTTACCTTGGTTCTGTTTCCAATAGGTTCGCTGCCCTCCTTGAGAGTTTCAGTGCGCCTTACATCTAAACGTATAGAAGAATAGAACTTAAGAGCGCGACCTCCGGGAGTTACCTCGGGATTTCCAAACATGACTCCGACTTTTTCACGTAATTGGTTAATGAAAATGGCAACAGTTTTTGATTTACTGATAACACCTGACAGTTTCCTCATTGCCTGAGACATCAGCCTGGCCTGAAGCGCCATATGAGAGTCTCCCATTTCGCCGTCTATTTCAGCCTTAGGAACAAGGGCTGCCACAGAGTCAACTACAATAACATCAATAGCTCCGCTTCTTACCAGAGCCTCAGTAATTTCAAGAGCTTGTTCTCCCGTGTCGGGCTGAGATACTATTAAATTATCAATATCCACACCCAGCTTCTTTGCATAAATCGGATCCAATGCGTGTTCGGCATCGATAAATGCTGCTTCGCCTCCGGCTTTCTGAGCTTCCGCTACTATATGAAGAGCAACTGTTGTTTTACCCGATGATTCAGGCCCGAATACCTCTATGATTCTTCCCCTGGGCATACCACCCACACCTAATGCAATATCAAGGGTAAGCGCTCCGGTGGGTATTGCATCAGCATTAACATGAGGCACCTCACCTAGTTTCATTACAGCACCCTTACCGAATTGTTTTTCTATCTGGCCCATGACCAATTCCAATGCTTTCTTCTTTTCTTCCATAATACGCCTAGCGGCTAGCCCTCCTTTACCGAACATTTGTTCTTATTATATGATAAAGAATTCGGTCTGTCAAGCATTATTTTTGTTATATAATAGAAATTTTTCAAAATTCTATCGGAGTGTATATTGTTATCTCTTGCCACGCTTTAACCGTGATAATACCAAATTGTTAATATATGTTATCTCTGGGGTTTTCAATTTTAATAAAATAAGCCAATATATTGTGACACCCCCGGCTACGGGGACACAAATGGCCAGTATCTGGCTTAACTTTGATGCCACATCGGGTCGCACCAGAAGTTTGAGTCCTATAGTGATAAGCCCGGACGGAATAACTGCCATCACAGCTTTTACGATATAACCAAAGTTATCGGTTATTATATCTATACCTGTCTTTTTTCTGAATGTCAGAAGATAAATCATCATAATAAAAAATGCACTGACCGAATATGCAAGAGCGGTACCTGCAATACCTATGCTTGTGAAGTTGATAAAAATAGCGTTTAACAAGTACAAGACCACTATCCCGAATATACCGCCATACAGCGGAGTCTTACTGTCATGAATGGAATAGAAAGCTCGGGTCATCATGGCAATGGTCGAAGAAAATACAAGAGTTGCCGAATATCCCAAGAGGCAGAGCCCTCCATAGAAAACATCATACTCGGAGCCTGATGCTCCCCACTTAAACAGCACCCTCATAATATCGTCACTTAGAATCATCATAACAACTGATGTTACCAGTGACAGAAGAAAAACAGTCTTTAAACCGTTATAGAGAACTCTCTTAAACTCATCGGGTTTCTCATCGGCATATTGTTCCGACAGTGTGGGAAGAAGCGCAATTCCGATACTCTGGGCAAATATTCCCAAAGGCAGCTGCCATGTACGGTTTGCGTTATTTAGAAGAGTTACCATGCCCGATTCATAAAATGTTGCATAACTTCTTGATATAATTACATTTACCTCAATAATAGTTGATGATATAAGGGAGGGAATAGCCTGATGCATAAGCTTACTGAAGGCATCACTTCCGAGAAAAAGCTTCGGTCTGTAGTAAACGAAATGTCTGAATGCACCGGAGAATTGTATAGCAAAGAACACGGCTCCCCCTACTACAACGCCCCAAGCTGCTAATTCCGCACTCTTTGCACCAAAAGCGGCAATACTGACAATGGTACAAATATTATATATGACCGGTCCAAATGCCGCTATAGCAAACCTCTTATATGAATTTAATATACCGTTCATCTGGCCGGCCATCATCATAAACGGAGCATTTAAAAGGAGTATTCTGGTCAATTTAATTAATAGTTCCTTGTCTCCTGATGCTCCTTCTCTGTATCCGGATGCCAGAATGCCCAAAAAGCTGTCAGTAAAAACAAAGAATACTATTTCTAAAACAACCATGAAGATAACCGATAAATTCATAAAGGTACTAATGGCCTTCCAGCCTGTTCTCTCTTTACCTTTTGTCAGATAGGTGGAAAGAATAGGGATGAAGGCTGCAGCTATTGCTCCTCCGGCCAAAAGATCATAAACCAGATCCGGTAGCGTGAATGCAAGTATAAATTCGTCGGAATACCCCATGGGCTTCATTTGTGTAGTTATAAGAACACTTCTTAAAAAACCGGTTATACGGCTAAGCAATGTAGCAAACATTACCATAGTCGCCACACCGGTCAGCTTTCTTGACGGCTCTTGGATACTTTCCATTTTAATCTCCCGTAAGCATTTTCTTTCTCAGCATGTTCAGTGCATTCAAGCATGCCATATGCCGGACTCTTTCTCTGTCCCCGTTCATCTTTAACTCAATTGAGTCAACCTCACCATCCAGGTAAACAGCAATACAGACACTTCCCACAGGCTTTTCCGGCGTGCCGCCATCAGGCCCCGCTATGCCTGTTATAGCTATCCCCGCACGGGTACCGGTCTTCTTGACCAGACCCTTAACCATTTCAACGGCTGTTTCTCTGCTCACAGCCCCATAGGTTTTGATAGTATCGGGGGCAACACCCAGAATATCAATCTTTGATTGGTTAGAGTATGTGATAAACCCATTTGCGAAGACCTTTGATATTCCCGGTACATTTACTAATTTTGATGCCAGCATTCCGCCCGTGCAGGATTCAACAGTGGAAATACTGATATTCCGATCCATTAATAGCTTAGCTACCGTTTGCTCCAGAGTTTCACCGTCCAATGCATAAAGATTGGAGCCCAGACGCTCTTTAATTCTTTCAATGACAGGATCAATCATTTCCATGGCTTCTCTTTTATCCTTGCTTCTCGCCGTGACCCTGATTACTACCTCCCCCATATTAACATAGGGAGCAATTGTGGGGTTAGACTGAGCTTCAATCAAATCCAGTATTTTCATTTCCATCTCGGATTCCCCGAGTCCGAAAACTTTTAGCATCCTGGAACCTATTATTTGACCTGTTTTTTTCTCAAAATAGGGATAAACGGTTTCCTCGAACATCGGAATCATCTCATTGGGAGGGCCGGGAAACAATATGATTGTTTTCCCATCTTTTTCAATCAAGCAACCCGGGGCTGTACCGTTATTATTGGGGATTATGGTACAACCTTCAGGAATATCAGCTTGCTTTGTGTTATTATCCATCATCTTCCGGTTTACTCTTTCAAAAAAGCATCTGATATTTTGATAGGTTTCTTCGTGCCGAACAAGCTTCATGCCCATAATTTCAGCTGCGATTTCCTTGGTAATGTCATCCTTGGTTGGGCCAAGCCCTCCGGTTGTAATTACGACATCTGCACGGCTTAATGCCCATCGCAGACATTCTTTGAGACGGACGGGATTATCCCCGACCACACTATGGTAATATACATTTACGCCCACATCATTAAGCCTTTTTGTAAGATATTGAGCGTTGGTGTTGACTATTTGTCCCATTAATAATTCGGTACCTACTGCCAGTATTTCTGCAACCATGCATGTTTCACTCCAATATTGTCTCAATTTTAATCCATACTTTCTCTATACCCATTCGTTTAAGGGAAGAAAAAGCAATAATTTCACATTCTTTATCCAATTCCAATACAGTACTAATTCTGTCCATATACTTTTTATATTCGGACCTGTTAATTTTATCAGCTTTTGTCGCAATAACTGCATATTCTCTGCCCGACTCTTTTATATAATTCAGCATAATAGCGTCATCGGGGGTCGGATCATGGCGAATATCCACCAAAAGCAGTATCATATTCAGGTTTTTTCTTGAATTCAAATAAGTCTCAGCAAGCTGTCCCCAAGACTTCTTTTCCTCCTTGGAAACCTTTGCATAACCATAGCCGGGTAAATCAACCAAGGATAAGTTGTCATTAATATTATAGAAATTTATAATCCGTGTCTTTCCGGGAGTATTTCCGACTCTGGCAAGAGCTTTCCTGTTAACAAGAGAATTGATAAGTGAGGATTTTCCCACATTGGATCGTCCTGCCAGCGCAATTTCAGGCCAGCCCGTATTCGGATACTGGGCGGGCTCCACCGCTGATATCATAATCTCAGCCTTTTTAATTATCATGTTTCTCTCCGATCTATCCCTGTACTAACAGTTCACGGGCAAGTTTTTTTGCGGCTTCGGTAGCATGCTCACCGCTTAGCAGTCTTATGATTTCATTTTCTCTGTCTTCTTTTTCAAGCTGCTTCACCATGGTAAGTGTACGTCCGCTCTTTTCTTCTTTTTCAATAAGATAATGAGTATT
>CAYWXN010000182.1:0-422 GCA_964462075.1 uncultured Ruminiclostridium sp.
GCTTGAAATTATCTGTAAAGTTACAGAAAGATGTACGCAAAAACTGATATGTGAAATTTAGCAGTAAAATCCCTCTGGGAGAGCGGCTATGTTGAACTGAAAGAGCTTCACTCAGATCGTCGCAACAAACACATTTGTCTAACACTGTGGCTTTCGGTCATTGTACCACTAAATCCTATGTTAACAGAATCATAAAGAACTCTGATGGAGTGGTTAACAAAACCTTTATCAAAATGATGGAGGCTCTGGGCTACGATATTGAACTAACATATGTAAAGAAAAACGGCTAAACACTTACGGAAATGAGGCACAGGCAAATGAAAGCAAAAGAAGAATATAAAATCAGACTGGAAATGTCTCAAATGCATGAAGAGTTCATCGAAAGGATGTAGATGCGGGGGGAATTGTTCATAATCATCGGT
>CAYWXN010000182.1:432-4554 GCA_964462075.1 uncultured Ruminiclostridium sp.
ATGACTTTTACGTCGAATCGGTATGGTACTGTTATGCTATTTTTGAACAGCGAATAAGCCGTTTGATTTCAAAGTATATCGATAAGTGTATTCTGTACCCAGACCGGGCAGATGAAAAATCTGCCGCAATTTCCACGAGGATAACATGCCTTAAAAAACTCATCGATGCAAAGTATGGAGCATTTGCTTCTTTCGACAAAAGCTTGCTGGAACGAATATCGGCATGGTGTGACGATCGAAACGAGTTGGTTCATGGACTAATCACCTTGAAGCATTACAAACAGTATGATGATGAATTTAAAAATCTTGCTCAGCGTGGAGTCCCATTAGTTTTTGAATTGTATGACGCATCAACTGACCTCCGGAATCAGTGGTACGCAGTCAATGATCCGTCTGTTCCTTTTCCGGTGAAAAAGTGCAAATGCAATAAACAAAAGTGCATCAATCCGAACTGTATTTGATCGATGAGTTGTCTCTCACCGATAGAAAAGTTTCACTATACTATCGGTGATGGATAATCTATAGCAAAAAAACAGTCTTGACATCAAGATGAACGGTTCGAGCCAGGTTGGGATTGATATCATATGGATACCCGAAGATTTTGTAGACGCTTACAATAGAATTTTTACTGCAGTAAAAAGCAGCATAATCAGCGAAGAAAGAATTGATTATTGCGTGTTAAGCGTTTTATAATTAAAGGAGTTGTATAACCTGCTATAATAAAATGAGTTAATTGAAATACCTTCTGATGATGTTATTATTAGAAGTGTTAAGTCTAAGCAGAATTTGAAGTGCCATTTATATAATATTGCAGACAACAAATTGAAATGAAGTGAAGAGAATGAATGATTTAATAATTCGAGAAGCGATACCGGGAGAGCCTAGCTTAGTGGTTCATTTTTATTACAAATTGTTTGAGCAACAGTTTGATTTTTTGCCCGATACTGAGAAATATTTTCTCCATGCAATGACAGAGCTGTTTGATGATCACGCTGGAAGCAGACTGTGGGTTGTTGAGGAAGACAATGAGATTAAAGGCTCTATTTGTATTGTTAAGAAAGGTAATGCTGAGGCACAGCTTCGTCTTTTTGGAATAGATCCCTCTCTGCAGGGTAAAGGTGTCGGTAAGCAGCTCCTGCAAAAAGCGATGGACTTTTGTAAAGAAAATGGTTATTCCCATATCATATTGTGGACGATTGATATTTGCGAATCTGCCTGCCATTTATATGATAAGTTTGGTTTCAGATTCACAGAGTCAAAGCCTAATGACACATGGTCTAATTACCCTATGACTGAAGAAATGTGGGAGTATTTTGCATGACATATTCCGATTAGCCTTAGTGAGTATACCAACCCAATCATATGCTAGCAAAAGAATGGCACCCGACAAAGAACTTACCACTTACCGCAAAAAATGTTAGTCCTAATTCTAATAAGAAAGTGTGGTGGTTAGGAGTTTGCGGACATGAATGGGAAGCAAAAGTTGATAATCGGAACAAAGGGGCTGGTTGCCCGGTTTGCACAAAAACTCGGTATCAAAAGAAATTACATTAACTGAAGGTTTTACGCATGAACTCGAAAGATCTGGTAGTATCTCCGTTTCAAATTCTCAATAGTAGCCCATTCTAAAACCAGAGATTCGTGTTTGAACCACCTATGATTAAAATGAACCCCAAACATCAATTTGCACCCATAGGTATCAAATTGCATCTACAACCTTGAATTTGCACCCATCGGCTGAGATTCTATCAAAATATGATTGCTTTTCCATATAAGAGCGCTAATATTGATACGATAAGTGTCAACAATAGCGTTCTTATTTTATGCCGAAAAAGCCTATAAATAAGGCATATTCGGCACTTTTATGTGTTCTTAGCTCTGCTGTTTGACCGCTGGGACGCGTTTTTGCTTCCGCTTGACCGCGCCATAAAGCGAGGAACGCCGCAGAGCGGCAAGGGAAATAGCGATGATTAAATTTTGTAAAGTATTACTTAACTTGACATACGTAAGTCTCTGATGTACAATTCGTAATTAAATTAGACTATTATGTTTTTGGACTATTCTGGTGACCGGGTGATTCCCAAAATTCATTGTAAATAACAACTGGGGGCATATAGAATATGGACGTTAATAAAACAGAGAACAGTTCAGACCTTCTTGTAATCAAATTGTTTGAGCTGCAAAGAGCTTATGGAGAATATGCAAAGGCGGTAGACTTAACCATTATGAGCTTGGCTGTGCTTGAAATTATCTGTAAAGTTACAGAAAGATGTACGCAAAAACTGATATGTGAACTTTTAAATTGCCCGAAACAAAGTGTAAATTTAGCAGTAAAATCCCTCTGGGAGAGCGGCTATGTTGAACTGAAAGAGCTTCACTCAGATCGTCGCAACAAACACATTTGTCTAACACCAGAAGGGCAGCAATATGCAGCAGGGGTTATGACACCGCTTTGGGAGGCTGACAAACTTACGCTCGAAGATTGTAGACAAGCAGACTGTATCTGATTGGCTTGAAATGGAAAAAAAGGCTGGCGAACCATGCCATAGCATTGGCGGAAATAACACATGGTATCTAAATTCATTGACAGTAGATCCTACCGGGCAGGGGCGCGGAATTGGCAGTAAAATGTTGCAGGAGTACATAATACCGTATGTGAGAGCCAGCGGCGGAGACGCTTTGACGTTATATACAAATGCTGAAGGAAACTGTAAGTTCTATATCACGGGCGTACGTCCTCTCCCTTTTCGTAGCCAATAAACTGCTTGTACGGCATACTGACCTTGCCATCAGCGAACCACTTCCGTTGTCCCCATGTGACGTTCTCCGAAATGCTCCTGCTTTCCTCCTGCACGCGAGAGCTCATTTTATTGATAAGATTTTGACTATACGTCATGATAATGCTATCATAAGCGATATAATTTCTATAGCATATAAACTTGGGCACTGTACCGTAGCAGAAGGGGTTATATACGAAGAACAAAACAGTATTTGCTGAATAACCGATGCGATAAGCAAGGAGAGCAATAATGAAGAAGATTTTGTTTGTCTGCCACGGCAATATCTGCCGCAGCCCCATGGCAGAATTTGTGATGAAGGATATGGTAAAGAAAGCGGGGCTGGAGAATGAGTTTTTCATCTCATCCGCCGCCACCAGCCGTGAGGAGTTGGGAAACCCCGTCTACCCGCCCGCGAGGCGGGAACTGGCCGCCCACGGCATTGCCTGCGACGGGCATGCCGCGCGGCAGATTACACGGCGAGACTACGACGAATACGACCTGCTCATCGGCATGGACGGCGCAAATCTCCGCAATATGGGCCGCGTTTTCGGCGGCGATCCGGAGGGCAAGATCTGCCTGTTGCTGGATTATACCGACCATCCGCGAGATGTCGCCGACCCGTGGTATACCGGCGACTTCCGGCAGACGTGGCGGGATATCGGGGCCGGCTGTTCCGCGCTGCTCGGCGTTTTGAAACCGCTCCGCACCGAAAGTAACGCCCATAGGTGGATTAGTAGTGGCCAAATATGACATTGTCAGAGCAGAACGTTTTTTTATGATATTTGCTTTTATAAGTATGACTGCAATGTTTTTTATACGAAATAGTAAGTATGTGGAGACAAAGGTCGGACAGCAGATTCTGGATGATCATAAAGGCTTTGACTTTAAAGAACGGCTTAAAAAAGGAATGTATAAGGGCACATTAAAGCATCTCTCCTCTGGAATCTTTACACCTTTCTTCAGCACTCTCCTGGCTGATATTTCTGAGGGCAAGGAGCGGGCAGGTATTTATGCGCTTATTAATACCATCACGGCAGTTTTGAGCGTGATTATCGGAAGTGCTTCAGGGTTCATTTATGCGGCAGATCCTCGCTACATATTCTATCTGACAGCTAGCATCACAGCACTTTGCGCAATTGGAGTAATTTTGTTTCTTGTGCAGGGGAAAAAGCAGAAAAGCGCTGGAAATACAATGAAACAGCTCGCTGAAGGCGAGAAACCCTAAAAAACAGTAAATAAATTGGTGCTTGAAATACTTTTCTTAACAATGTATAATATACACTGCTGCGAAAAAGCGCAGAGATAATTAAAATATTTATACTTCGAGGTGTAGCGCAGTTGG
>CAYWXN010000183.1:0-4544 GCA_964462075.1 uncultured Ruminiclostridium sp.
TTCTCGAAGGCGGGAAAATGTCAAAATCCAAGGGAAATGTGGTGGATCCTGTTGTTTTGATTGAAAAATACGGCCTTGACGCTATTAGATATTTCTTATTGCGTGAAGTTCCTTTTGGCGCAGATGGTGTTTTCTCTAACGAAGCTCTTATTACCCGTATTAACTCGGACTTGGCGAATGATTTAGGTAATTTGGTCAGCCGTACCACTGCAATGATCAAAAAGTATTTTGACGGTATTATACCCAAGGAAAGAGAAAAAGGCGAATTTGATGAGGAATTAAGAAGTATTGTTGTAAACACAAAGGCAAGAGCTGAAGAATATTTGGATAAGCTTCAGTTCAGTACTGCTCTTACAGAGATATGGAAAGCAATTTCCCGTACAAATAAATACATTGACGAAACCATGCCCTGGGCACTTGCCAAAAAAGAGGAGAATAAGGCAAGGTTGGCAGAGGTTATGTTTAACCTCGCAGAGAGCATCCGTATTATTTCGATCCTGATACAGCCATTTATGCCCGAAACACCGGAGCTTATCTGGGCCCAGCTCGCTATCCCGGAGAACCAAAGAACATGGGAAACTGCAGGTACATGGGGAATTTACGAACCCTCTTCTGTTGTGACCTCAGGAGATATAATTTTCCCTCGTATCGATCTTGAGAAGGAAATGGAAGCGCTCTCGGCTTTGACACCCGGAGAGAATAAAAACGAAGCTCCGGTTCCCGAGAAAAAAATAATAGAAGAAAAGCCCGAAGGGGTTGCCTTGATAGGGATAGACGACTTTGCGAAAGTTGACTTAAGAGTGGCTAAGGTAATTTCATGCGAGAAGGTTGAAAAGAGCGATAAACTCCTGAAACTTGTTCTAAGTTGCGGAGAAGAGGAGAGGCAGGTCGTGTCAGGTATTGCAAAATACTATTCCCCGGAGGAAATGGTGGGCAAGACATTGATTTTTATAGCCAATTTAAAGCCCGCGAAGCTGCGCGGTATTGAGAGTCAGGGAATGATCCTTGCAGCATCTGACGGGGAAAAACTGGTGCTGGTAACTGTTGATAAAGATATACCTTCAGGCAGTAAGGTTAGCTAAAGAACGGAGAGTATGCTTTGATTGACTCACATGCCCATTACGACGATGAAAAATTTGATATGGACCGTGATCAAGTCCTGCAAGACTGTATTTCTCACGGCGTTACGCACATAGTCAACGCAGGCAGCAATATCGAAAGCTCAAAAAAGTCTATTGAACTTGCAAAAAAATATTCCTTTGTGTACGCAGCTGTAGGGGTTCATCCCCATGATGCTTCCGAATGCGATAAAAACACCATTGACACACTTAGATCTCTTTCTGAAGCAGACAAAGTTGTAGCAATAGGGGAAATCGGGCTGGATTATTACTATGATTTTTCGCCCAAAGATGTGCAAAGAGAGTGGTTTGCAAGGCAAATAGCTCTTGCTCGGGAGCTGAAGTTACCGTTAATAATTCACGACAGAGAATCGCACAAAGACATTTTAGATATAATAAAAAGTGAAAAAGGCAGTGAAGTAGGAGGGGTATTTCATTGTTTTTCCGGGTCTCAGGAAATGGCGCGGGAGGTTCTAGACCTAGGTTTTAAGATTGGACTTGGCGGGGCCATAACCTTTAAAAATGCTAAAAGGCCTATTGAGGTGCTGAATTATGTACCTCTTGATATGCTTTTGGTTGAGACTGATTGCCCATATATGGCCCCTGAGCCCTACAGGGGAAAGAGAAACTGGTCAGGCTACATAGAGCTTGTTTTGAAAAAAATATCTGAGGTAAAGGAAATAGATTATACTTTAGCCGAGGAGGCTACATCAAATAACGCAATTCATCTATTCAAATTGCAATCCAATTACTAGGATTCCGGGGGAGTTGGCTATGAAAAAATTTGTAATAGTTATGATCGCTGCTATTGTTCTCTTTTTATTTCTCATGCTTAATTATCTTGTGTGGGACAAAGAAAACCTGCAAAATCAACGAGAGAGTGACAAACTTGAACAGGATTGGCTAAGGGGACAGAATCGGACTCTTTCATCCACCGTCAATGAATTGGAACAAACAAATAAAAAGCTGGAAAGCGAAATTGCTTCTCAAAAAGAAGAGATAAGCGATTTAGAATTAAAGCTGCGTTCTGCAAGACAAAAAGAAGCAAACAATCTGCTAGAAATACAAAAACAAACAGAAGCATTGAATAATTTTAAGAGCATTATGGAAGAGGATGTAAAAAAGGTTACAGAAGAGTGGTTTTTAAACATAACCCAAAAGAGTTATCATGATTCACTGGCATTTCTCGATAAAGATTTCACACTCTGGGACCAACCCTATGAAGAAAATGAATACATAGAGTTCATCTCAAACATACAATCGATATCTATTGCGAAAGAAAATAGTTCAACCCAAGGGGATGTATTTACAATTATTTATGGTGGAGAACCGCATGTCATTCAGGCAAATCTACTGGTCGATGCATATATTGCAGAAGACGCCCAGAAAAACCTGCCTAATCTTGTCAACGGGAGTAACACTTTGGAGGTAGGCTTTATTTACAATTCAGAGTCAAAAACATGGGTAATAATGTATGTAATTACCAAAAAATAACGGAAACCCTTGACAAAAAAAACAATCGTATATAAAATGTAAAAGCCTTGAATAACAATAAATAGTAGAGGGTTGTTTTACCCCGAATTTACAAAAGAACGGCTTCAGATGCCATGTATGAAGATACTTACAGATAAAAACAACTGTTTTAGTTGTTAGAGATCTAATTTAATAAGGAGAGGAAGTTTGAATGAACGGTTTATACTTTACTTTCATCAAACGTACGCTTCCCCTTAAGCAATTGGCTATGATGTTGATTCTGTCGGCATTTGCTGTAACCGCTGGTATTAAATTATACAATAACATCAGTAAGGATGTTAAGGTTATTGACAACGGAAAGCCAATCGTCGTAAAAACTATGGGTACTAGTGTAGAACAGGCTCTTGAAAGGTTAGGTATCACAATCAGACCTGCCGATTACATTAGCATGCCCCTTGGTGCAAGTCTAGATAATGATTCCATGAATGTTATCAATATTAAGCGGGCAGTACCTGTTAGCATCATGATCGACGGACAGCTTAGGGAGGTATGGTCCTACAAGGACACGGTTGAAGAAGTAATAGGAGAAAACGGCATTGTTTTAAATCCGTTGGATCGATATGAAGGATTGTCGGCTACAAGCCAAGTTTCTGCTGACATGGTTATACGTGTGGTTCGTGTAAGCGAAGAAATCACTGCCGAAAAAGTTGACATACCATACACCGTAGTTGAAAAGCCTAATAATACAATGAACGATGGCGAAACCAAGACTATTGTTAATGGTGAAAACGGAGTTAGAGAGAAGTATTATAAGATAACCTATGAAGACGGCAAGCCTGTTGATCGGCTATTTGTTAATGAAGATGTTGTGAAAGCTCCGGTAGATCAGGTGGTTGAGTTTGGAACGGTGATGAATTTCAGAAATTCACGAGGCGATCTTGTTAGGTATTCCAACGTAATGGAAATGAGGGCTACGGCATATACATCATCCTATGAAGATACCGGAAAGTATCCGGATCATCCAGCATTTGGAGTAACATATACAGGCTTGCGAGCAAGAGAAGGTGTAATTGCAGTTGATCCGAAAGTTATTCCTCTGGGAACCAAACTGTATGTTGAGATTCCCGGATCGGCTCCCGACTATGGTTTTGCTATTGCAGGAGATATAGGAAGCGCTATTAAAGGGAAAAACATCGACTTATATTTTGATACTCCGGCCCAAGTAAGGCAGTGGGGCAGAAGAAAAGTAGTTGTGTATATCTTAAATGAGCAGAACGACAGCCGTTGGAAGGACAATGTAGAACCATGTAAATAAAATAAGGTATTTTGATATAATTATTTTTGGGCGGTTAATACCGCCCATTTTATATGGTATGATGGAAAAGAATTAAACCAAACATAAACCTATGAGGAAATTACTATGATTAACACAAACGAGGTTTTGAAGAAATATGGACTTAAGCTCACGAAATCTTTAGGACAGAATTTTCTTACCGACATCAATATAATAAAAAAAATAGTTGAGGCAGGAGAGGTAAGCTCCTCTGATTTAGTTGTAGAAATAGGCCCTGGGATAGGTTCCATGACAGCGGAAATTGCAAAGGCTGCAGGAAAGGTTATTGCGGTGGAAATCGATAAAAACCTTATTCCCGCACTACATGAAAATCTGGGAGTGTTTTCAAATGTCTCTATAGTAAACCAAGATATAATGAAAGCCGACATCAAAGAGTTGATTAATGGCTGGACAGGCCCGTTAAAGGTCATATCAAATTTGCCCTATTATATTACTACCCCCATAATTATGATGCTTTTAGAAGGTGATATAGCCTGGGATACGCTGGTTTTTATGGTGCAGAAGGAAGTTGCATTGAGGCTTGCCGGAACTCCGTCTACCAAGGATTACAGCGCAATATCAATAGCAGTGCGCTACTATTCAGATCCCAAGCTTGCATT
>CAYWXN010000184.1:0-4517 GCA_964462075.1 uncultured Ruminiclostridium sp.
GAAGAAATTACATGCAAACAGTTTTTTCTTTTGATTTCCCTTTCCTTGTTTAAAGAAGTCCCGCCAACAATAAATGAGTTATCGGAAATAATGGGATCTTCGCATCAGAACGTTAAGCAAATAGTTAACAAGCTTGAGGTCGGCGGATATGTAAATACATATTCTGATGAGCATGACAAACGAAAGTTGCGGGTTGCAGCGACAGAAAAGGTGGCTAAACTAGGTGAAAAGTATAGAGCAAAAGAATTGGAATTTTTCGAGAGGTTTTATTATGATATTTCAGATTTCGAGGTAGAGGCAGCATATAAAACCATATCAAAAATCGAAAAGAATCTTATAGCAATAAGAGAAGAACATAGATAATTAGAAAGCGAAATGTGAATAAAGATTTGCTAAGAAAAGAGGATAAGATGGTAGTAATTATATCTGACGGCAAAAAAGAGAATATGGGGAAAGCACTTTATGAGTATTATAAAGCAAAGAACGAGGAGGTGGAATTTGTATCTGTAAGTTGCCTGGATATCAAACCATGCTATGCATGTGGAGGATGTACATATAAGACATATGGAAAATGTATCGTTCGAGATGATATGGATCAAATCGTTCCTTTATTGATGAAAGGGGATATAATATTCTACACTTCTCCCATAGTGTGGGGAGGATTCTCTTATAATATTAAAAAGGTAATAGATAAAATGGCATTAACAGGAAGCAGATTCTATAAAGTAAAAAATGGGGAGTTAGTGAAAGGCACTATATCTAACATCAAAAAGCTTGTAGGTATAGGCGTGAGTGATAGGGTGTCAGATATAGAACGAAAAACCTTTGAAAACCTGATCAAAGAAATGGGAATAATTATTGATACAAAATATATGGGAAAAATTATAGACACACAATTTACCCATGGGGATGTTGAAAAAATTGCTAAGGAGGTGTATGAGCTATGAAATACATAATTATTAATCTTAGTCCGAGGAAAAAAGGGACAAGTAATATGCTGGCTAATTATTTTGCCGAAAGAATTAGCTCAGATACAAATCATACAGATGTTTATGACTTGTATACATATCTTGATAAAATGGATATCCTTCTCAATAGAATAAAAGAATCAGATTGTATTGTTTTAATTGGTCCAAGTTATGTGGATACGTACCCGGCTGATACCATAAACCTGCTGATGTCCATGGCAGAGGGCGAAGGTGTGCTGCATGGACAGAGCTTATATGGTTTTATTCAAGGTGGAATGCCCTATATTCATACTCATGAGCATGGTATCAAATTATTGGAGAATTTCGCTGAGGATAATTCTGTAGTGTTTAAGGGCGGGTTTGTAATGGGAGGCGGCGCCTATTTAAACGGTCAGCCTCTTGAGAAAATAATGGGCGCAAATAAAATGGTGCCTGTTGTGAATGCTTTTATAGAGAATATAAAGAAGAATGAAACATCATCTGAGGAACTATATAAAAATGCAGCCATGAAGATACCGTGCTTCATTGCAAGACTTTTAGCTTTTTCGCTGAGCCGGAGTATTAAAAAGGATTTGACTTCAAAAGGGATTGATTATAAAGTAAAAAGTCCTTATATACCATAGGCTACTGTAACGGGTTTTTAAATTTACTCAAACCTTTGAGGGTGAGTTATCAGGTTTTTAATCTCGGAAAGAAATCGGCATAGTTTGGTAGTGCAATACCGACTATGCCGATTTCTCTTTTTCTGGAGTGGATGTACCAGTGACTATGCAAGGTATACCTCCTGTGCTGTCTTTTGGTTGTGTCAAACCTAAGTTTATATAAAGAAACTTGATGTTGCCTTTGGGCTTTCGTAAAATAAAAATATATTTAATGTAATATTTTGCTTTTAATCAGTAGTACATGGGTGAGGCGAAAAGGAAGGTGATGTAATATTGCTCGATAATGAAATAATTGGCTTGTTCTATGAGCGCTCGGAGCAGGCAATCATGGAATTATCAAATAAATATGGGCCTGTATTTAGAAATGTCGCAAGAAATATTTTGAACAACGATCTTGACGCAGACGAATGTATCAACGATGCACTTTTAGGAGCATGGAATACGATACCGCCTCAAAATCCAAATCCTTTGCTGACATATATTTGTCGCATTGTACGTAACCTCTCCATTAAAAAATATCATACAAACACAGCTCTTAAACGAAATAGTTATTATGATGCTGCCTTGGATGAGCTGGAAGAATGCCTGGCGTCATCGGTAAATGTAGAGAGTGAATTAGCTGCAAAGGAATTAACGCTTCTATTGGATAGCTTCCTTGACACTTTAGATAAAGAAAATCGCATGATATTCGTGCGCCGCTATTGGTATTCAGATTCCATACCCAATATTGCGGCAAGTTTTCAGACCAGCAGCAATAATGTTACTGTGCGTCTTTTCCGAACCCGCGAGAAATTGCAAGTATATTTACGAGAGGCAGGTTTTATAATATGAAGCGTGAAGATATTTCACATTCAGTTGGGAATATAAGCATCCGGCATATCCAAGAAGCGGAGAGCTATCCGTTTCAAAACTTTTCTTCAAAACGCAAACGTTTTTCCACCAAAAAAATAGCGACATTGGTTGCTTCTGTTGCTCTACTTTTTATTCTTGCTGTACCCGGGCTGGCGGCAGCAGATGTGCAAGCTGCGTATGAAATCCTGTATGCAGTATCACCGAAAATTGCGCAGGGACTCAAGCCTGTGAGAATGTCCTGTGAAGATAACGGCATTAATATGGAAGTCATTTCCGCGAATATCAAAGGTGATACAGCCCATATATACATTTCTATGCAAGACATGACCGGTGAACGAATCGATGGAACAACAGACCTATATGACAGCTATAGTATTAATAGGCCTTTTTCTAGCAGTGCAACCTGCGAAAGGATAAGTTATGATGAAGAAACCAATACAGCCACTTTTTTAATTACTATCACACAAATGGGGCAAGAAAAAATTGGCGGAAAAAAAATCACATTTTCAGTTGCTAAATTTCTTAGCAAAAAGCAGGAATACCATGATAAAATCATGCAAATTGATTTAAGTACAGTAAGCCTCTCTCCGAAGACGCAGAGCGATGTAAACATAAGAGGTGGGAGTTCAAGTGGCAATATAAGCGAAAAGCATGAATATGTTGACTATCTAACAGCAACATCCGAAGGATCTTTTTCACCCGTTGAAGGCGTAACTGTAACAGGTGCCGGTTTTATTGATGGTAAGCTCCATATACAGGCATATTATGAGAATATCTTTGAAACTGACAATCATGGTTATGTCTACTTAGTTAACGCGAACGGTGACGAAATACAAAGCGAAGCTTCAGTTTCTTTTTGGGATTCAGAACGTAGCGGAAGCTATGAGGAGTATATTTTTGATATTGCACCAAGTGAAATAAATAACTACCAACTCTACGGTAATTTCTGGACATGTAACTCTTTAACAAAAGGAGATTGGCAAGTAACATTCCCTCTCGAATACGAAGAATAAACTAAGATTTTCTGAAAAAAAATACTCCTCATTACTGATTAATATCAGCGATGGGGAGTATTATTTTAATGCCTATGTTTGAATTTTTGTGCTGTCATCAAAGTTAAGGTCAAAGTTAAATCGTACATAGTCAAAATTTCTCTTGCAAAAATATTTTATATGTTTTATAATAAATGTAATGATTACAAACTTGTAAAGATTATAAATATTGTTGTTAAGGTGGCATATATAATGCGGTTGGAGAATTTAGAAAAAGAATTAAAAAGTAAAAATATTAATCTTTCATACCAAAGGCTGAAGATTTTAGAGTATCTTGACCAAAATCATTGTCATCCCACTGTTGATCAAATGTATAAAGGTTTACATGAGATAATACCTACTCTTTCCAAAACAACTGTGTATAACACACTAAAGAAACTGGTAGAAGAAGGTTTGGTTAGGGTAATTAATATTGAGGATAATGAAACAAGGTATGATATAAATACTGAAAATCACGGTCATTTTAAATGTGAAAACTGTAAAACAATTTTTGATTTCACTATAGATCCAGATTCGATTTCAATAAAAGGATTAGATAACTTTAGAATTCTTGATAAGAATATATATTTTAAAGGGATTTGTCCGAGCTGCCTTTCAAATTAAGACGAAAATTTAACTTAAGTAATATAGTAGATTTTCGGTGGCTAGCAAGCTATGCGCGCCGAATAAAATAAAAAGATTAGGGGGTATGATATGCGGAAATATGTGTGTTCTGTTTGCGGATTTATCTATGATGAAGCAAAAGGGATACCCGAAGCAGGTATTGCACCGGGCACAGCCTGGGAGGCTTTGCCGGAGAATTGGGTATGTCCTCTTTGTGGTGCAACAAAGGCTGAATTCAGTAAACAAGGAGAGCCGGCCAAAGCGCTGGATAAAAGGCCTTTGCCAGTAATTGAAAATTCTGATGACATGAAAGAGTTGTCATCTCTGGAGGTTAGTGCTATATGCACAAATCTGGCACGTGGATGTGAAAAACAGTATAA
>CAYWXN010000185.1:0-4508 GCA_964462075.1 uncultured Ruminiclostridium sp.
TCTTCATGTTTTCAAAGTCATTTATATGCTCCTTATAACGCTCTTTAAGCTCTGGATCATCTTCTTCAAGGATCTTATATACATTTGTATATGTCATGCGTTCTTTTATATGGATCACGCTCTCGAAAATATCGTGGTTTACTACATTTCCGGATGAATCGATATCCATGACCACACTAAAAGCTAACCGATCCTCATTCGCATTTAAGCTGCATATATTATTAGAAAGCTCTCGAGGCAGCATCGGAATTACTCTGTCTGGAAAATATACGCTGGTTCCCCGTAATACGGCCTCATTGTCCAAATGTGATCCTTCCTTTACATAATGAGTTACATCGGCAATATGAACACCTAATCTGAATATACCGTCAGGTAATATTTGAATTGATACGGCATCGTCTAGGTCTTTAGCGTCCTCTCCGTCAATAGTGACCATTCTGAGAGATCTTAAGTCTCTTCTGTTTATTATGTCTTTTTCTGAAACTGTTGTGGAAAGTGACTGTGCTTCCTGAATAACCTTATCCGGAAACTCATAAGGTATGCCGTATGCACGTATTATCGACATGACGTCTACACCTTTATCGTTTTCATCTCCCAGAATCTCTATAATACGTCCTTCGGCATTCCTGTTTTTTTCAGGCCACTTGGTTATCTCGACAACTACCTTCTGCCCTTTTTGAGCACCGTTTATCAGATCTTTGGGTATAAAAATATCTCCGGAAAGCCTTACATGATCCGGTGTTACAAAGCCGAAGTGTTCACTTTTATCAAACTTTCCGACGATTGTCTTATTCACATGTTCAATTATATTTATTATTTCGCCCTCTTGATGTCTGTCCCCGGAAGCATGGCGACTTAACCTTGCAATAACTCTGTCTCCGTGCATTGCCCCATTTATTTCATTAGAGGGAATAAATAAATCCTCGTCTCCGAAATCCGGCAATACAAAGCCAAATCCTTTTGTATTCCCCTGAAATTTACCGACAATAAGGCCCATACGTTCAGGAACCCCATATCGTTCCTTTCGTGTTTTTATTATGAGACCTTCGGCTTCCATTTCCCCCAGAAGCTTTTGCATGGATGCTCTGTCTTCTTCAGGAACATCTAATACAATATTCAGTTCGTCATATTTCAGGGGTTTGTATGAATGTTCCCTCATAAATGAGAGAATACGGTTTTTTCTTTCTTCCATTATTTCGTTCATTTTTTAATTCCTTCTGTCTAAAAATTAAGACGGCATGGGCCGTCGATATATTTTTATAGACATATTATTTAACCAAAATTAAATTAGTATTCTTTAAGTTATTGTAAACTAAAGCTCTAATTCATCACTTATTTCTTTAAGTGCCTCGAGAGATATTTTTATGAATTCCTCAAGTGTTAAGTCGATTTCGGTACATGCAGCTATTTGTTCGCGATCGGCACCCCGGGCAAAACCATTTTGATGATATTTTTTCATCACAAACTCTTCATCTATATCTTTGAGTTCTTTACTGGGTACAATAAGTGCACAGGCAATTATTAAGCCTGAAATCGGATCTGCGCAATACAAGGCTTTATCAATTTTTCGCCTGCGAGCTATATTATTTTCGGGATTATGGGCACGAACAGCATAGACAACCGTATTATCAAAATTCAAAGTCTCAAGTATTTCTGCTCCCATTTTTCCATGCTGGGTCATATCGCCTTGAACTCTTTCATAATCTATGTCATGGACAAGTCCAGTAATACCCCATAGGCATTCGTGTTCATTAAAACGAATTGCCAGCTTTCGCATTATTGCTTCAACGGCTAAGCTGTGTTTAATTGTATTTTTGTTCTCTAACCTAAGTTTTAATTCTTCCAAAGCTCTGTTGCGATCCAATCTGCAATTCCTCCCTTTCTTAACTATCAAATTAATTATAACAAAAACAATAGTTACTGCAACATAATAAATATGCCTAACCAAGTAATTTGCATAAATTTCACGACATTTAAACAGTAATTTGCGTTGCATAGTATTGATTTATTATGTACAATACTCTTTATGGTGATCCCATGCCAGTTCGCAAAATCCTGGCGAGGCGTTAGCCTTATCAAAACTACGAAGTCCCGGTTGCTTAGAGTAATAACCGGTGTTTGTTTACGCAAGCAAATAAGGAGTAAAATGAAATCCTCTCCCAAATTTTTAGTGCAAGCAGCATTGATAGCTGCAATATACTCAGCGCTCACTATTATATTAGGGTCATTCGGGTACGGACCGATACAGTTTCGTATTGCAGAAGCATTGACCGTTCTTCCCGCTGTTATGCCTGCAGCCATACCCGGTTTATTTATAGGTTGTATACTCGCAAACTGGTTTGGTGGATTCGGTATGATAGATATTGTTTTTGGAAGTCTAGCTACTCTCTTAGCCGGCATTTCGACTTATCTTTTAAGAAAATACCGCTTTTTATTTCCAATACCCCCCGTATTTTTTAATGCAATAATTGTAGGAGCTTATGTTTATTTACTTTATGATAATAGTTATTCGATGGCTATTACCATGCTTTTTATCGGAATATCCGAATTGATCATTTGCTACGGCTTAGGTCTGCCTCTTATAGGATTTATTAAGAAGAATAGTGTTCTAAAAAGAGCTTTTGGGATTGACGCTCAACAATAATTAATATTCTGTTTTTTATATAATTGTTTTTTTTACTTTTTAGGTGGTAAATAATTTTAGTTAACTTTTTTTCTTAAGGAGTAACTAATGAGATTAGTATCTTTAGATCAGATTGATGGTGCTGAAGTATTAGGAAAAGCCATCATTGATGTAGACGGAAGAAAATTACTTAATTCCGGTGTATCATTAAGACCTGCAATAATTCAAAAGCTCTATGAAAAGGGAATTTCAAGTGTATATATAGATGATGATCTTTCTGAAGGAATAGAAGTTGACAGTCTTTTACGTGAAGAAACAAAAACCCATGCCAAGCTTATTGTACGTGAAGAAATGCAAAGGCTATCCCATAATAATACAATGGATTATTCAAGACTCAGCGGGGTAGTTGACACCATTCTTGATGAAATTCTGTCAAGAAAAATAGAAATGATAAATGTTAAGGATATACGTATGCAGGATGAACAAACATTTGCCCATTGCGTTAATGTTTGTGTTATGGCTATAGCGTTATCAACAAGGCTTTCTCTTACTGTTTCGAAAATCAAAAGTATAGCTATGGGCGCTCTGCTTCACGATATCGGAAAAGCCTTACTTCCCGCATCTCTTCTTAACAAAACCGATGCTTTTACTGAATCGGAAATGGTTGAAATAAAAAAGCACCCCATTATAGGGTATAATCTATTAAAAGATAATGCCGATACACCTGCCACTACAAAAGTGGCCGTTTTAATGCATCATGAGCATATTAACGGAAACGGATACCCAATGAATCTTACCGGTGATAAAATACACTATTCAGCTCGGATACTTACTGTTTGCGATGAATTTGATACTGCTTTAAATGATAAAAATAATGATAACTTTTTACGTACAACTGATGCTGTTGAATACCTAATAGGAGCTTCCGGACACGTTTTTGATAAATCTATAGTTGATGAATTCATTAAAATGATTCCGATTTACAACGAAGGAAGTATAGTTCTATTAAGTAACGGTATTATTGCTATTGTTATTAAAAATAACCCGGTAAACCTGACACGTCCCGTTGTAAGAGCATTTTATAATCCAAAAACCAAAACTAAATACTCTAAAACGCATATTATAGACTTGAGAACCGAACTTTCTGTGAAAATTTTGCGGGAAATTAAATCAAATATTAACGAAATAATGAATCATTGATCGCAAAAAGTGCCGTGATATCAAACACGGCACTTTTAATCTTTACAGTTTTATTTAGTACTCCATTCCGACTTTTAAGACTTCCATTTCCTCGGGAATCATATAATGCCTTTTTTTAGATAAAATGCCGTACAAGGCTTTTTCAAAGTTTTCAGGCTTAACACAACCTGTTTCTTTAATAAGCTTTCCGAGCAAATAAACATTTGAATAGGTCTTGTTGCCAATTTCATTTGCCAATTGGGTAGCCGGTATTTCAAACACCTTGATATCGGTTCTTTTTACTTTTGTGTGGACCATTGAACTGTCAGCAACAATAATGCCGCCCGGTTTGACCCATTTTTCAAATTTCTCAAGTGAGGGGTTATTCATAACAATCAGAGCGCTGCATGAATTTAAAACAGGCGAAGCTATTGCTTGTTCCGATATAACTACCATGCAATTAGCAGTACCACCCCTCATTTCGGGGCCATATGAAGGCAAAAAAGATACTTCGTTGCCTTCGAGCATACCTGCATAAGCTAACAGTCTTCCGGCTGAAAGAATACCTTGTCCACCGAAGCCTGCAATTATAATTTCATTAAGAAACATAGACTAAACCTCCAAGTCTGCACCGACAAAAACGCCGAGCGGATAATGCGGAATCATATCATTTTCAACACGTTTCATGGATTCAACAGGATTAAGA
>CAYWXN010000186.1:0-4486 GCA_964462075.1 uncultured Ruminiclostridium sp.
AAGACGATGGATTCCGGTTCCATTGATGTGGGTTCGATTCCTATACGGGACGCCAGCTTTGAGTACAGGCTTTTTAATGTGGTCTGTGCTCTTTTACTATATCCTCGGGAGAGTCTATGAATATACGCTGCGGAATAGATATAATTGAGCTTGATAGAATTTCAAGAGCTCTAAGTGACGGTGACAGCTTTAAAAACAAGGTCTTTACACAAAAGGAGCGGGCTTATTGCGAAAACAGAGGAAAGGGTTCTTTGCAGAGCTATGCTGCCCGGTTTTGCGCAAAAGAGGCCGTGGTAAAGGCTCTTGGCACCGGAATTTCCGGAGGCATTTCTTTTCAGGATATTGAGGTATTAAATGATGAAAACGGAAAACCGGTAGTGGTTTTACATGGAGAAGCAAAACAAATTTATGAAAAGCTGGGCTCACAGGCAATAGATATAAGTCTTTCCCACAGCCGTGATTATGCGACTGCTCAGGCAGTGATTCTTACAGGGGAGTGAAAGGATTGAGGACCATAAAATTTGTTCATTGTGCCGATATACATCTTGATGCACCTTTCCGGGAATATGGCCAAGGTTCATATGGTGATGCTCGAAGAAGGGATATAAGGGATGCCTTTTTAAATATGCTGAAACGAGTGAAAACAGAAAACGCGGACTTTCTATTAATATCAGGCGATTTATATGAGCATGGCTCGGTAGTTAAAAGCACCATGGAGTGGCTTTATATGGTTCTTTCAGATGCCGCGGTCCCCGTTGTTATTATTCCCGGCAATCATGACCCTTATCTGTTAAACTCATGGTATAAAAATTGGGAATGGCCTTCCAATGTTACAATTCTAACGCCGCATAATCCAAATCTAATTCTTGAGGATTTAAATGTTAATATTTACGGCATCGGCTTTTCAAGCTTTAAGGAGGGAAAGCCAGATTTATCGGTGGTATTAAAGCCTAAAGAAGGCTTCTTTAATATTCTTATGTTCCATGGAACCTTGGACATGGATTTTGCAGGCACTGATTATAAGCCGGTAACAACAAAGGAGCTTGAAGAATTAGGGTATGATTATTATGCACTAGGCCATTTTCATAATATCCGGGACGACTACCCTTTAAAAAACGCATATAATCCGGGAAGCCCCGAACCTCTGGGATTTGATGAGACAGGCAAGCATGGAGCTTTTCTGGTGACAGCCGAGAAAGTTCAGGGTGGGACAAGCCTTAAGGTTGAGAAATTTGATACGGCTATCAGGGCTTATCATGATGAAGATTTGAACATAACCGGTTTAAAGACCCTTGAGGAGATAAAAATGAGAATTTTAAGACATTTGGAGGGTTTTAATCCGGAAAGAGATATTATTCGCATTAATCTTAGAGGCCGTACAGAGCTATCTTTGGAAGAGGATATACTGACATCCCTTTTTGCGGAGAATTGGTTGTATCTGAGAATTTGGAATGATACTCGCAAGGCGTATGATATTGAGAGCCTGGAAAAGGATTCGTCGCTTAAAGGAGCTTTTGTAAGAGAAATGAAATCCCGCATCCAAAGGGTTACTAATGAACTTGCAGATAATCCGGAGAATCCGGAGCTAAAAAGAGAAGAAGAGATACTAACACTTGCCTTAAGTTACGGACTGGAGGCTCTTCAAAGCGGTAAAATTGAATGGTTGGGCGAATAGCAGGAGTAAATGGATGAAAATAAAACTGTTGGATATTAAAGGGTTCGGAAAATTTAATATGCTAAAAATAGCACCTAAAGAGGGCTTTAATATTATATTCGAGACTAATGAATCAGGGAAATCAACTCTGCAGGCATTTATTCGTGCTATGCTTTACGGGCAGCGAGGAGGCAGAAGATTAAAAGATGGAAGTCTTCCTCCCTTGAAGCATAATAAACCGTGGAGCAGTGAGCAATACGCCGGGATATTGGAATATACAATGGAAAACGGCAAATCTTTCAGGGTAGGCAGAAATTTTGAAAAAGGCACCGCAAATATCTACGATGACGGAGCCAATAATCTGACCAACTCTTTTTCTGCCGACAAAGAAAAGGGCCCTATGTTTGCCGAGGAGCATCTGGGAATAGATGAAGCCGCTTTTGAGCGAAGCGCTTTTATCGGTCAGCTCCAGAGCGTTATTGACGATGATGGGAAGAAGAATCTGATTGATAAGCTTTCTAACCTAAATACCACGGGCAATGAGGAAATTTCTTTAACAGGAGCACTAAAAGCATTGGATACGACCCTGCTTGAAAGGGTAGGAACAAAGACTTCGACAACCCGCCCGTTAAATAAGATAAATTATATTCTTTCGGAGCTGGAGCAACGAAAGGCAGATATAGAAAAGAAAAATAACAGCTTTATGGAAACCGTTTTGGATCTGCGTGAGCAAAACAACATATTAAACGAGCTTAATAAAAAACTTGATCAATTATACATAAAAAAAGAGGCTATGAAGGCCGTAAAACTAAGAGAATTGCAAAAGGAACTGGAAGGTCTGATTTCAGAAAGAAGCAGAGTTGATGAAAGCTTAAAGGAAAGTGACAGAAACATAATTAAGCAGAAAAACTATGAAAATATTTCTGCCGAGACTGTTTCCGAAATAACCATGATGCTTCGGGAAGAAAAGCAAGTAGAGGAAATGCTCCAAATGGAGCGAACCAGACTTGTCGAATTTCAAGAGAAGTGCGACGAATTATCAGATTTAATGGAGCCTGATGAACTGTTTGAAAAAAAGGTTGAAGATGTTCAGACGGCCATAGAAATATATAATGAGGCCAAGGAGCGCGCCAAAGAAAGGCAAGGAAAGGCGATTAAGTACAATTTGTCGACAAAACATAAGCGTAGCTGGATGCCTTTTATTGTCCCCGCAGGGCTGCTTTCTGCCATGTTGATGACAGCATATTATTTTTATAAGCCAAATCCGCTGTTTTTAGGCGGAGGTGCGTTAATAGCTGTTGCAACGGTAATTATATCCTTTATAAGGGCCAGAAATAAAAACAATGCAGGTATGAGTGTATTCAACGAGACTGATGAGCTTAACAGGGTTCTACTGGAAGCCGGTTTTATTGATATGGTGGATTATGTTAAATACAGGGAAAACCAAATTAAGACAAGGGAAATGCAAAAAAGCTATAAAAAGCAGCAACTGAGTTCAAAAGAGCATATTGACAATCTTCTGGCTAGAAAAGATAGTATTACGGAAATATGGGATTCATTTATAGCCGATTGTAAAGTAAACGGTGACAATTTAAGCAAGGAAGAAGCTCTCGAGTCAATCAGGGAAGGTGTCACAGGCTATATAAAGGCAAATGAGAATAAGCAAAAGCTATTATCCGAAAAAGATAACCTCAATGAAAAGTACGAAATTGTGCTGAGAGAGGCCGGAATGATGGCCGGAGAGGTTTTCCTTACCATCGATGATTTTAACAATTATGTGAAGAATCTTAACTATGAACCAAAGCCGGATAATGAAACAATGACTCTTGCAAGGCTGGAAGATATTATTAGAACAACCGAAGGCAATAAAAAAGATACAGAGATAAAAATCGCTGCAATAAATGCACGTTTAGAGCAGGCGCCGGCAGAGAGTGAGCTATCTAAAGCTCTTGAGGAAATTAGCTATTATTCAGAGAAAAAAGAAGAGCTTGAAATGAAAGGCTCAAGCCTTATGCTGGCAAGTCAGGTGTTGAAGGAAGCGGCATTAAAAATGCAAAGAGACTATATCCCGTACCTCAATGAAGAAATGAGCAGAATGATGAACGTACTGAGTGCAGGACGATATAATAAAATTAGTACGAATGATGAACTAAGCATTAATCTTGAAGCGCCGGAAACCGATGAACTTATCCCCGTAAACCGCTTAAGTGCCGGAACTATAGACCAGGTCTATCTTTGTATGCGTTTGGCCGCAGTAACTCTTATCGAGAAAGGCAGGGAGCTGTTGCCGCTATTTTTAGATGAACCTTTTTCCCAATATGATGAAGAGCGTGTTAAAAATGCATTCGAGCTTCTAAAGGAAGTTTCAATGAAGCGGCAGGTATTCTTCTTTACCTGCAGAGAAAGGGAATATGAAATTGCCGCCTCGGTTTTTGGAGATTCCATGAATAGAATACGGCTCAATTAAAATAATATAAAAAATTTTTCAGTAAAAAAGTACGGCAAATTAATAGCCGTACTTTTTTTATAGCATAATTCTCCAAGATTCTGAAAGAATAAACACCGAGGTAAATATATTATGAAAGCGGTGAATAGCATAAAGACTAAAAGAATACTTATTACGATTTTAACAATCCTCACTTTAACAATAAGTGCCTTTTTCAGTCAAATCTGCTTTGGTGCCCCTGCCAGTCAAATCAGTGAAGTTCAGCTCTTAGCGAGAGCAATAAACGGCGAAGCCAGGGGGGAGCCTTATGAGGGGCAAGTGGCAGTTGGTGCGGTGATTTTGAATCGTGTAAAGTCTGCGGATTTTCCAAACTCGGTTGCGGGAGT
>CAYWXN010000187.1:0-4477 GCA_964462075.1 uncultured Ruminiclostridium sp.
AGGTTAAGGATGATAAAAATAACGACGAAAAATGGCTTGAAAGCATTTCTATAAGCGAGGCTATGAGCAAACTCAGCGAAAGGGAGAAAAAAATAGTTGATTTGCGGTTCTTTCAAGGGCGAACGCAAATGGAGGTGGCCGATGAAATCGGAATCTCTCAAGCCCAGGTTTCAAGACTCGAAAAATCAGCCTTAAAACATATGCAGAAATATGTATAAATGATATAATTAAATGAGGGTTATCCCTCATTTTTTTTTGAAGGTCGCTACACTGCTTATCCTAACAAACATCTTTATATTTGTTGTTGAATGGGGTCCTTATATCAATAAATGCATAAAAGTAAATAGGAAAATATGACGATAGATTATATAGTACTTAAAATATATAATTGTAAGGAGAATGTTTATGAAATGCCCTTACTGTTCCTTTGATGAAGATAAGGTTATTGATTCGAGGCCTACCGATGAAGGGGCCACAATAAGACGCAGAAGAGAATGTTTAAGCTGCCATAAGCGATATACCACTTATGAAAAGGTGGAAAATATGCCAATCATGGTTATTAAAAAGGATGGTTCGCGACAAACCTATGACAGGGAAAAGGTCCGTAAAGGTATTCTTCGCGCTTGTGAGAAAAGATCGATATCAATAAATCAAATTGAAAAAATTCTGGATATCATTGAAGGACAAATAAATAATTCTCTTGAACGTGAAGTTACCAGTGAGTTTATTGGGGAATTGGTGATGGAGAAATTAAGGGAGCTTGATGAGGTGGCATATGTCAGATTTGCATCGGTATACCGCCAGTTCAAGGATATAAATACATTTATGAACGAGCTAAATAAACTTTTACATGAGAAATAACTGGAGGTTCGCTCTTGGACAATATCGGCATCAAGAAAATCAATGATATAGTAAAAAGCACGTTGAACGTAATTGAAGAGAGCAAGGGTGCGATATTCGATATATCGGAGAATGCCAGAAGAGAAGTATATAATTTAAAAGATGAGCTGCAGTATTTAAAAGCCGAAGCATCATCAATTATGAACGATTGTCAAAAGCTTGAGCTTAAAGTAATTAAAAGTCGGCAAAGACTAGCCACCATTAATCGCAATTTTGACAAATATTCCGAAGAGGAAATGAAGCAGGCATATAAAGAAACTAATGAACTAATGGTAGAATTGGCTGTATGTCGAGAGCGCGAGAAGAATACAATAGCAAGGCGTAATGATGTTGAAAGGCGGTTAAAAAGTGCAATAGAAACTGTCGGTCAGGCAGAAAAACTCGTAGCACAGGTTGGGACAGTATTAAACTATCTTTCGGGGGATCTTCAGAAGCTGGACGAGCATTTTGAGAACGCTGAAAGTAAAAGACTTCTAGCTATACGTATTATTAAAGCTCAGGAAAATGAACGCAGACGTATAGCCCGGGAGATTCATGACGGGCCTGCACAGGCTATGAGTAATGTAGTATTAAAGGCTGAGATATGCGAAAAGATGGCCGACATTGATATTAAGAAGGCCATAAATGAATTAAGAAGCCTTAAAGATGTTGTTCGCTTGTGCTTAAAGGATGTCAGAAGGGTAATATATGACTTAAGACCTATGTCTATAGATGATTTGGGGTTGAAGATCACCTTGCAAAAATATATAGAGAGCTTCAAAAATGAGCATTCTATAAGAATTGAATTAATAATTAAAGGTAACGACAGCCGTATTAAAGACAGCAATATTTCTTTAGCGATTTTCAGAGTGGTGCAGGAGACCCTTAATAATACATACAAGCATGCAAATGCAACATTTATAAGCATACAGTTAGAATGTGCAGAAAACTCTATATTATTGAGAATAAAAGATGATGGAGAAGGCTTTGACATTAGTTCTTTGCATGATATAAGCAGAGACGATGATGGTGGATTTGGCATAATGGGTATGAAAGAGAGAATCGAACTTTTGGAAGGAACTTTTAAGATAACTTCTGAAATTAATGCGGGTACTACGGTGAAGGTAAAATTACCATATGAAATCCAGGGAGGTATCATATGACCGATTATATTAAGGTTATGATTGCGGAAGATCATTCTATGATAAGAGACGGGCTCAAACAGCTTCTTGAGTTGGAAAAAGATATAAAGGTTATCGCTGCGTGTTCTAACGGTGAAATGGCCATTGAGAAGTATCGGGAAGTGAAACCGGATGTTGTTTTAATGGATATTAATATGCCTGTGCTGAATGGTCTTGAGGCGTTGGAACAATTAAAAGCATACGACAGCGGAGTAAAAGCCGTAATGCTCACCATACATCAGGACAGAGAATATTTGCTAAGGGCTTTGGAACTGGGAGCATTGGGATACATATTGAAGGATGCAGAAGCCAGTGCTCTGATTGAAGCAATAAGAAGTGTCAATAATAATCAAACCTATATACAGCCTATAATGGCAAGAGAATTGGTTAATGAATATAAGAGAATTAAAAGCGGCGGGGACGATCCTAAGAATCGACTCACTGACAGAGAAATCGAAGTTCTGAAGCTTCTTGCAAAGGGAATGTTGAATAAAGAGATTGCAAATACACTTTTTATAAGTGAAAAAACGGTAAAGAACCATATATCAAGCATATTTCGTAAGCTTGATGTTCAGGACAGAACTCAGGCTGCTGTGTATGCTATCAAGAATAAAATTGTCGAATAATAGGCCATAAGCCCTAGTTTCTATAACTGTAAGTCCCTCTAAAAATGCGTTTAAAGACTGATATTAAATAGCTTTGTCCCCTTGTATAATAATATCATAAGGAGATGTTTCTAATCTAAATTATTTTTGACAGGGGGATTTAGTAATGATGTATTTATTTAATCTGGTATCACAAATGATGAAAAGCAAAAAAGGCCAAGGTATGGTAGAATACGGCCTTATTATTGGTCTAATCGCAATAGTTGTTATTGTTGCATTAACAGCACTTGGCGGCGGTCTGGAGCGCATTTTTAATGAAATCAATGCCGAACTACCACCGGCACCATAATTGTAGACAAATTAGAACTCTAGGACAAACAAAAAATAGTTGCCCCTGTATAAAACAGGGGCAAATTTTTTCGGCACAGGGGGGGTGAGTGCTATGATAAAGCTTAAAAAAAACACTAAAGGGCAATCCTTGGTCGAAACGGCTATCGTTTTACCGATTGTGATACTTATTATAATGGGGATAATTGAATTTGGATTGATTTTTAATAATTATATTCTAATTACCAATGCCTCCAGAGAGGGTGCCAGAAAAGCCGCACTGGGGGGGACTGACAGTGAGATAATACAAGTGGTTGAAAATATGACAACTACTTTAGAACTTTCAAATATGACTATTTCTATTTCGCCCTCTTTCAGCTCCAGAAGTCATGGTACTCAGGCAAAGGTAGAAGTGGTCTATAGAGCAGACCTGATAACGCCTATAATCGGGAAGTTCTTTCCCGGAGAAGAAGCCAAATTAACGGCCACTTCTATAATGCGGGTTGAATAACGTATAAAAGAGGCAGAAATATGGAAAAGAAGATTAACATAAAAGCACTAATAATTTCATTATTACTCGCATTGATATCATGCGGGTTTGTTTTCGGTTATATAAAAAGCTTGGAAAAGCCGGTTGCCGAGACAAAGAAGATCAAGCTATTGATAGCCTCCAGAAATATGAAAGTCGGTGAGGAGATTAAATCTTCAGATATCAGCACCTTTGATATACCCGAGGATTCTTTGCCTGAGGGTATAATTAATGACAGAAAAAGTATTGAAGGTATGTATGTTCAGGAGCCTATTATAATGGGTGAGCCTTTTCGGCCCGAAAGATTGGCGCTATGGGAGGAGCTTACATTATCATTTAGTATTCCTGAAGATATGCGTGCCTTTTCTGTTTTTGTAGATGAAAATTCGGTCTTCTCAAACCAGCTAAGAGTAGGTGACAAGGTAGATGTTATAGGAAACTATATTATACAAACTACTGATGATAAAGAAGTCAAGCTTAGCAACACCATTTTACAGAATGTAGAAGTATTGGCCATAGGGCCCGATCGTGTTCGCCATAATACCAACAAAGAGTCCGAATCTTCAGATAATTCTGAGTTGCCAAGGGCATTAACATTGTGTGTCTCACCGGAAGGTGCTGAAAAAATGGCATTTACTAGTACTTTTGCGAGTTTTGCTATAGCGCTTAGAGGCAATGAGAATGATGATACGGTTGAGCCACCGGGAATAATCATCGAGGATTTAATACCGTTAAATAAAATGGGAGTGTCAACAGACAATACGGGGGGTGAGCAATAATGGATGAGGGCAAAATTAAGGTTGTAATAATAGATGACAGTTCAGCCACTGTAGAAAATGTTAAAACTTTGCTGGGGTTGTGTGATAGGCAGATAGAGGTCGTAGGCACCGCTCTTGGAGGCAAAGAAGGAATTAAACTGTGCCAGAAGGTCAAACCGGATATTGTATTAATGGATG
>CAYWXN010000188.1:0-4452 GCA_964462075.1 uncultured Ruminiclostridium sp.
TCCTTTATCCTACTCCTATGACCTTCGTGAACATTAATTTCAGACATTTTAATACTTCCTATAATATTTATCTCACTATTTACATATATTGCTTGTTTATTTTATCATATTATTACTATTTATAACAATATAAAAAAGCAAGTAATACTTATTTGTAACTGGATAATATTCAATTATAACAGGAGCTGTGCTTTAATTCACAGCTCCCTGTTTTCATATATCTTTATTGAACAAAAAGCAGAAAGGAATAATAATCCGGCAGAAATGACTGGTAGCATAAAAGGAGTAAGTTTTTGAATAAAACTTTCAATCTGCATTGGATCAGCTTCAATAAACGTTATTAAACTACTTATTCCGCCCGCGATTATTACAGTTAATAATATAAACCACATTCGTCCTTTATCTACACCGAATTTAAACATTATCGGTAAGTTAACAGTTGAAAAAAATAAACCTGCTGATAGCATTAATATGGTCTGATTTATAAAACTTCCGAAGTCAAAAGGTTGCTTTTCAACATACCATTTTACTATTGTTGCAATGATATAAACTAATATAGCTGTTAATGCGCATGCTATTGAAAATATGTATTTGCTTAGGACTATTTCTTTTCTTGAATATGGCATAGTTACAGCATAATGATCCCATTTACTTTTTTCATCAAAGCCCATTACAGTAATTGGTAACATGGACAGAAAAATCACTGAAAATCCCACGAAAAAATAACCACTTCCTGTAACCGCCATAATAGTATATATCAAGGCCAATAGGATCATAAACTTTCCTTGTTTCCAAATAACGAGCCATTCTTTTATTAATAGTGCTTTCATCCCTCTATACCCTCCTTGGCAAGAAATACTATAATATCTTCAATACTCGCTTTATCAACAGACATTGCAGAAGGAATCATTGACGTTTCCACCAGTGCTTCAATCCCGTAATTATTTTTCCTTACACCTTTCACTGCCTTAGGATTTACTGCATCATAATCAGTCTTGCTGCATTTTAATACCCCATATTTTTCAAGTAATCTGTCCTTTTCTTCACAGAACAAAAGCCTGCCCTTATGAAGAAAAGCAATATAATCACATAATTTTTCTAGATCGCTTACAATATGTGATGATATGAGTATAGAATGATCATCATTCCTTGTAAATTCATAAAGAATATTTAATATTTCGTCTCGAGCAATGGGATCAAGACCACTTGTAGCCTCGTCTAGGATTAAAAGCTTTGCATCATGAGATAAGGCTACAGCAATAGCCAACTTCATCTTCATACCCCTTGAGAAATCTTTAAATGCTTTATCTTTGGGAAGGGCTAGTTTTTGGATGTACATAAAAAAGAGTTCTTTATCCCATCTTTTATATGTATTTTTCATTACAGTGTTAACTTGCTTTACAGTGAAGCTTTCAGGGAAATAGGCTTCATCCAATACGACACCTATATCTTCTTTTCTCTCTTTAAAATTAATAAGATTATCCTCTCCGAGAACTTCAATACTGCCGTTGTCGCGTTTGATAGTATCCAAAATGAGTTTAATAGTAGTACTTTTTCCGGCACCATTTTCTCCTATTAAGCCCATAATACATCCCTTTGGTAACGTTAAACTGATGTTATCGAGCTTAAAACCTTTATAGGTTTTTGACAGATTTTTAATTGTTATGGCGTTCATATTTTACTCATCCTCCTTTATTAAAATCTGAAACATTTCGACCAAGCCCGCATTGCTAATATTACATAACGCTGCCAGCTCGGATATTTTCTGCATATATTCTTCGATTTTCTTCAGATTTTCCTCCCGTATTAATCCAATGTTCTTTTCAGCAACAAAGCAGCCTTTAGCAGCGACCGTATAAATGAAGCCCTCTCTTTCAAGTTCATCATAGGCCCGTTTTGTTGTAATTACGCTTATCCTTAAATCCTTTGCAAGTCCCCTGATAGAAGGTAATGCTTCACCTTCCTGTAGCATTCCTGATATAATAAGATTTTTTATCTGTGAATAAATCTGGTCATATATTGGCTGATTACTTGAATTGCTGATAATAATATCCAGAGAACTCACTTCCTCTCTACTGTATATGAACAGTATATACAGTATTAACAACCATGTCAATACATATTTTTTAAAATGCAGATTATGATATTATAAAAAAAGGGCACTGACTTAAACTAATTAAGTACAATGCCCTTACTTGTTCATTATTTATTCTTTTATTATTTAGCCAGCATTTTGAGCCTTTGCTCAGATTAACCAGTAGATCTCCCTGAATTGCGTCACCCGTTGATATTAACAGTACATCAGCTCCCGCTGACTCATAATCTTTTACAAGTTGGGCTATACCTGCTGTTCCGAGTGATTTTCCTTCGACGGCTACATCAGCTCCATGGGTATCGTTGGTGTGAATAATGACCAGTTTGCCTGAAAGATTAGCGGTATCCAAAGTCAGTTGATCTGTAGCCAATGCAGGTACACCATATAATATAATACTATTAATAGTGCAAATGTCAGTAAAAGTGAAATAACCTTCTTTGAATTGGGTTTAGTTAAATATATTGCTGTTCGCATGAAAATAATACTTCCTTCTTTTTGGCTTTTTACATAATTAAACAATCAGCCAACAATGGCATAATATATAAATACCCTTATTTTAGATATAAATATATGTAAATCTTATGTAATTTTAATTTTATTAGATAATGGTCCTGTCTACAATTATATTTCCGATTCTTGTGGTGCATGGGGTATGCTACCCGACTCTTTAGCGATTACTTAGGTCGGACTTTCACCGACAAGTGTGGTCCGCTTTCGATGGATTGCACGAGGCACTAAAAAGAGTATTGCTCTTAAAATTTCTTAATTACAATACCCTTTACCTCTATATGATTTATGAACAGATTACCCTGTCGCACTTTATTTCAGTGCATTTTCTATGGCTTTAAGATGGGCATTACAGGTCAAAGTGGCACCGCTTATAACATCCACCTGCAGGGATTGCTCTTTAATCACCTCGTCAAACAAATTGTTTATTGTTAAGCCCTTTGCTATTTCAGTTGTTTGTTTATTGGCTAGTGCCCCTTCTGTTATCTTTATTTCAGTAACAGCACCGGAATCAACCATTACCTCAACTGCTGCATTTCTGAAACTATCTTTTGTACCGATGTATTTCCCTGTGTATACTCCGTCGTTTAGCTTTTTAAAATCCACATCGCCAATGACCATATTTTTAAGTTCTTCGCGTCCCGGAGCGGAGAATATAACAGCCCCTCCCAATCCAATTGTAATCACACCAATAATTGATAATACAATCCACATGCCTGTTTCCCCTTTCTTTTATTAAAATTCTTCATAAATTTTTTCCCTTTTCTATAAATAATTGATGTCTTTAAATGATGTCTTAAAGGGCTTTTGTAACCCCTTTGTCACATATATGCGGAGGTTTTCGTCGACCAGTATTGCCTCTGACTCATTTTTTTCTATCATATCAAGTCCTCTTTCCAAGCCGGAAACAAATACCGCTGTAGACAAAGCGTCAGCAGTCATGGCACTGTTTGCTACAATAGTTACGCTGACAAGTCCGGCTTCTGAGGGATATCCGGTAATTGGGTTCAAAATATGATGGTAACGCTTGCCATCCTTCCCGATAAAATACCGCTCATAGTCTCCTGATGTCACCACAGCCTTTCCGTTTACTGCTACGGCACCAAGCAGACCATTTTGTCGAGGATGCCGAATACCAACCCACCACGGAGAGCCATCCGGTTTATTTCCAAGGGTGGATACATTTCCTCCAATATTGGAGAATGCCGATTTGACATCATATTCCTGTAACATTTCAATTAAACAATCGCTGGCAAAACCTTTACCAATGCCGCCTAAATCGACTGACTGCCCCGGTTTTTTTAAACCGGCAGTTTTTTGAATACTATCCAGTATTAGATCTTTATAATTGACAAAAGGAAGAATCCGTTTCAGATCATTGCCTGAAGGCGGGTCAATTGAATGCTTATAGTCCCATAAGTCCACCAGAGGTCCCACCGTTATATCGAATAGTCCCTTAGAAATTGTTGACAATTTTAATGCAAATGAAAGAATCTCAAAGGTCTCATTGCTGACTGTTTCATTCCTTTTACCTGAATTGAGGTTTACTCGGCTGATATCACTGCCCGGTAGAAAACGACTAAGTAAGCATTCCAGTCTATGAGCCTCATGTTCAACGGCCCTTAAAGCTTCTGTTGCATGCTTACCAAAAGCTTTATGAGCCATTTTAGTACCCATACCAATATGTATGGCTTCAACTGGATTATTATAATCCACTAGAGATCCCTTCTTTTTTAAAGCATCAGTTCAAATCATTTGGAGCCCTCGGTCAGGCCTTTCATTATGAAATCAGTAAGATAATCCATTAGCTGTGGAAAATACTGAAGTCCTATCTCATCCTTGTGTAAGTC
>CAYWXN010000189.1:0-4446 GCA_964462075.1 uncultured Ruminiclostridium sp.
AAGCTTTTACGTCTTTCTAAGAAAAACGATATCACTGTTTTTGTAGTGGGGCATGTGACAAAAGAAGGAGCCATTGCCGGGCCTCGAGTTTTAGAACATATGGTGGACACCGTTCTTTATTTTGAGGGTGAACGCCACTTGGATTTCAGGATTTTAAGAGCGGTGAAAAACCGTTTTGGTTCAACAAATGAGATCGGAATTTTTGAAATGACTTCGAAAGGTCTGTCTGATGTAGCTAACCCCTCCTCTCTAATGTTGGAGGGGAGAAGCTCTGATCAACCGGGATCGGTTGTCGTGGGGCTTATTGAGGGCTCCAGACCGATGCTTGTAGAGGTTCAGGCATTAGTATGCCCTACCAGCTTCGGAATGCCCAGAAGACAGGCTACCGGTATGGACTATAACCGCTTAACAATGCTCATGGCTGTTCTGGAGAAAAAAGTCGGAATGCAGCTCAATGCATTTGATGCATACTTAAATGTGGCCGGCGGCTTTAAACTGGATGAGCCCGCCGCTGATTTAGGGGTCGTGGCAGCAATTGCATCAAGCTTTAGAAATAAGAAAATAGATTCCTCTACCGTATTTTTCGGAGAGGTCGGCTTAACCGGTGAAGTAAGATCTGTAAGCCAAATGGATAAGCGAATTACAGAAAGCCTTCGTCTTGGGTTTAAAAGATGTATTGTACCAAAGTTGAACAAGAGCGGTGTTTTTGATTTTAAAAAAGAAATAGAAATAATTATGGTTTCAACAGTAGAACAAGCTCTATCGGAGACCCTATCTTAAATTAAACTTTCCGAAAAGCCGCAGTCTCTCAGATTCTTTCAGAATAATGTCGTATAAATTCAAATCCAGGTTATTACATATTGTTGTTAGGTAAAAGAGATGCCTGCCCATATCCTTTTCAAGAAGGTCGCGGCAGCTGGGACACAATTTGCCTTCCAAATGAGAACTCATATAGTCCTTTATCTTCGCATACTCTGCATCTTCCGGATATTCCTGTTTGCCGGCGTTTATTTTTATACATCCGCATTGAGTTACTGCTTTGGATATGGTTCTGTTAATACGCGCATTGGAATCCTGAAACTTTGACATTTCGTCTAAAATACTCTTATTGCGGACTAAAAGGTCTGATACAGCGTATTGGAAGCTGTCTAATGTGGTTTCTTTCATTTTACTCATTTAATTAAACTCCCCTTGCTGTTATTTTACTTTATTCAATTATATTTACAAAAATAACAGTTTGTCAACGTCCTTGACGTTTAAATATTTGTATGTTATCCTTTTTTTAAGTTAATAGTGACCTTATCAAGAGAGGTAGAGGGACTGGGCCCGATGAAACCCGGCAACCGGCTAGTTAAGCCATGGTGCCAATTCCCGCAGGATTTTTCCTGACAGATGAGGAGTGTTATATGTTTGATCTCTTCATTTGAAGAGATTTTTTTGCGGCCGTAACACTGCTTGTGAGGGAGCGAAGCGACCAAAGAAGCAGATGTACGTCCTATGCAAGGCTTGCCCATGAAGCCGAGCTGAAAGCGAGAGCTGAATGGCTGTAAGCTACTGCGGCGGCTGTAACACTGCTTGGATAATATGCTTCTGTATGATATCTATAAACAGAAAGAGAGGAAATTTATTATGGCTATGAAGAGATTATTTACATCGGAATCAGTTACAGAAGGGCATCCTGATAAAATCTGCGATAATATATCCGATGCGGTACTGGATGCGATTATTGCACAAGATCCATATGGCCGTGTTGCATGCGAAACGGCAGTGACAACAGGCATGGTACTGGTTATGGGTGAAATTACAACAAATTGCTATGTCGATATCCCTAGGATAGTTCGGGAAACAATAAAGGATATTGGTTATGATAAGGCCGAATATGGCTTTGATTGTGAAACCTGTGCTGTTATTACATCCATTGATGAGCAATCAGGCGACATTGCTCTTGGAGTTAATGAGGCTCTTGAAAGTAAAAAGAAAACAATGGCCTCCGATGATCATGCAATAGGAGCAGGAGATCAGGGAATGATGTTCGGATATGCTTGTGACGAGACCCCTCAGCTAATGCCGATGCCAATTTACGTCGCCCATAAGCTTACCGAAAGATTGACCGAGGTAAGAAAGAAAGGAATCATTACTTATTTAAGACCTGACGGGAAAAGCCAGGTTACCGTTGAATATGATGGGGACAAGCCTATCCGTATTGATACTGTAGTTATATCGTCTCAACACAGCGATGAGGTTGAACATGACCAAATAGAGAAGGATATTATAGAGTATGTAATAAAGCCTGTAATACCTGATAATTTTTTAGATGAGAAAACCAAGTTTTATATCAATCCTACAGGAAGATTCGTAGTAGGAGGCCCCAAGGGTGATTCTGGACTGACAGGCCGAAAGATTATAGTGGATACTTACGGAGGCATGGGCAGACATGGAGGCGGCGCTTTTTCCGGGAAGGACCCGACAAAGGTTGATCGTACTGCTGCATATGCCGCAAGGTATGTGGCTAAAAACATAGTAGCGGCCGGTATAGCAAGCCGTGTTGAAGTACAACTGGCCTATGCCATAGGTGTTGCATACCCGGTATCTATACTTATTGATACGTTCGGAACCGGGAAAATTTCAGATGAAAAGATTTCCGAATTGGTCTCGAAAAATTTTGACTTAAGACCGGCGGCTATGATAAACATGCTGGATTTAAGAAGGCCTATATTCAGAAAGACTGCAGCCTATGGGCATTTTGGACGAAATGATCCTGACTTTACATGGGAAAGAACCGACAAAGCAGAAATCCTCAGAAAAGAAGCGGGGTTATAATTAAACATAAAATATGCCGTGAGTGATATGTTATGATAACACTCACGGCATTTTCTCTTTAGATACCACAATTAACTTATTATATCAGTCACGAATACTGTGGGATTTTTGCGGAGATCAATTTCATATGGATCAATAATCGGCGGCCCATCCTTTTTTGTAATGACCGATACCTTAGGGCGCATGGAGGCCATACCTCTGGCCGGTAAAACGCGGGCAACCTCTCCGGTGTTAAGAAGGACAACTATGTCCTCAGGATATATTGCGATGGTGTTTATGAAGCTTTTCAAAATGCGGGGGTCAAATTGAGATTCATTATTTGCCATAAGATACTCGGCTGCTTCATGGGGCATAAATCGTTTCCTATAGACTCTGTCGGCTGTAAGGGCATCATAAACATCCGCAATACTGATTATTCTGGCTCCCAATTCAATGTCATAAGTTTTTAGTCCCAGAGGATAGCCGCTGCCGTCCCATTTTTCATGGTGTTGACATATAATTCGCGCTATTTTTTCACTAATACCGGTCATCTGACTTGCGATTTCATAACCGTTTATGGAGTGTCGCTTCATTATCTCGAATTCTTCGCCGGTAAGTTTATCCGGCTTATTTAGGATTGAGAGAGGGACTTTACACTTGCCCACATCGTGCAGAATTGCTGCCATTGCCAAATCATATATTTCATCATGCGCTAGGTTCAGGGCCTTAGCCGTAACAACCGAATATATACATACATCTACAGAATGTAAGAATGTATAATTATCTATATCTCTTATTCCGGTAAGTGTCATAAAAACCATGTCGTCATTTAATATATGATAAACCATATCGTTCACGGTTTCTTTCAACTGGATGATATCAACCTTTTCTTCATACCGGATGCTTTCCATTATCCCTTTAATATTGGTAAAAGCATCCTCATAAACGCGCTCTTCGCTAATTTCCTCAGGCTCGACCATATCTTCTTCGACGAAAACAAATGGTACATTGTAAGCCTTAAGTTTGTTAAGATAGCGGGTCTTGATGGTAAATTCTTTAAGAAGCAGAATTCGTCCATCATCAAGAACCACATCTTTTGCAAGCTTCATACCGGCTTTGGTTTCATCAAGTGAAAGCTTTTGCATAGATTCCTCCAAGTTAACCTACTAACATTCCTTAGCATAGTATGATTTATATCCTTTAGTAAGGAGTAAGCGTGTGGGAATAGTTGTTTTAACTGTCATGTCAATTTTTGCATTTATTGGGGCAAGCTTCACAATATTATACATTTTAGGTCTATATAAGTCAACCCACCCTGACAAGGGAATTAGACTTATATTATATTTACCACAAAACTTCAGCTCAAAACTTGAAGGTATTGTGAGGCAAATTTTCTCTGAAGGTATCCCCGGAAGATTAATGTCAGATGGGAAAATTTATCTCATGCTTTCCGATCAAGATGTTGAAACAGTGCGGATACTGGAGAAATTAAAAGAAATATACCCTATAGAAGTGTTGCCTGAGCAGATTTCGTATTGTATGATAACAGAAAGAGTTAAAATCACAGATTTATAATAGGAGAAAACGTGGAACAAATTAAAGGAACAATACGTTCTATTCGTTACACCAATACAAAAAACGGATATA
>CAYWXN010000190.1:0-4442 GCA_964462075.1 uncultured Ruminiclostridium sp.
TCATTGTTTGAGTATTTTAATGATGCTATTCTTAAAGAACAGTTCATTGCTTGGTTTGCAGTTGATGATGATAAAATAATTGCAACCAGTGGATTGTCATTTTACAAAATACCTCCATCATATAAGAATATGGATGGTAAAGTTGCTTACATAATGAATATGTATACAATACCTATATACAGAGGAAAAGGGGTTGCAAAGGCGCTGTTCTCAAAGATAATTGAGGAAGCAAAAGCAATGGGATATTCTTATTTTAGTCTTCATGCAACAGATATGGGCAGACCTTTATACAAAAATTTTGGTTTTATTGAATCAGGAGATGAAATGATTCTAAACTTGAAGTAGATGGAAATCAATTTGAGGGCTAACATCGTGTTTGCCTCTGAATACAGGGGCTTGGTACAGCATATAACAATGTTTTCACGCTTCGGGCGTGCTCACGGGTCGGTTACTGCCCACACTGTCTCACCGGGCGGCAAGCGCCGGTAAGGGTAAAGCTCTGTGGGTCCGGTTCGAACGGCATCTAAAACCGGAACGTTATGTGAAACACCCTGCTCAGGGCTATTGCTTTAAAGAATCGAGGTACTGTTAATGGATAAGGCTATAAATTGGTTGCTTAAAAGTGAACCATGGATTGAGTACAGGGCTAGAATTGATTTGTTGGGACAGTCAGAGCAGGATAAAAACGTCATTGATGCAAAGGGCAGGATAATAATGCATCCTCAAATTCAAGCCTTAACTAATGGTATCTTGAAATGGGAAGATCAAATTGTAAAAAACCATAAAAATGCAGAGCTACCTTTACACCATCTTTCTTTTCTTGCCGATATAGGTCTCAGCATTTCTGAACCAATCATTAAAAAGATAACTAGTGTGATTATGGAGCATAGTGATGAGAATAATGTGTTTCAAGTAAAAATGAATATCCCCAAACACTTTGGAGGAACCGGTGAAAATTGTTGGGGATGGATGTTATGTGATGCTCCAATTATATTCTATTCTTTAATAAAATTAGGTGTGCCGGTCCATCTCCTTAAGAATGGTATTAATCATTTGGTTACTTATATCAGAAATAATGGTTGGCCATGTACCGTTTCGCAAGAAATGGGAAAGTTCCGTGGTCCAGGTAAGAAAGACGATCCTTGTCCATATGCCACTTTACAAATGCTAAAACTGTTATCTCAAGTAGATGAATATAAGAATTCAAACGAATGCCATATTGGAGCTGAAACTCTCCTTAACCTATGGGAATCTAGCATGGAATCACATCCATACATGTTTTATATGGGTACAGATTTTAGAAAGATCAAAGCACCGACGATTTGGTATGATATTGTTAGTATCACTGATGTTTTATCACAATTCACTTGGTTAAAAAGTGATATCAGATTGCATGAAATGATAAATATAATTGAATCCAAAGCAGATGAAGATGGTTGTTATACCCCTGAATCGGAATATAAAGCATGCAAAGGTTGGGACTTTGGTCAAAAGAAAACACCATCTAAATGGTTAACATTTATTATACTCAGAGTTATAAAAAGAATACGAACTAAATAAAAAGCTTTTGAATGATAAAGTTTAGTTGAATAATTGGGTAATATGACATACAGCTGTCATAAAAAATGTGATAAAGTGTATTGAGGGTGAGGAAAAATGAGTAAATTATCTGATTTACCTAACGTGGGTAAAGTTCTGGAACAAAATCTTATTAAAGTAGGTATTTCAACACCGGAACAACTTAAGGAAGTCGGTACCAAGGAGGCATTTTTACGTATAAGGATGATTGATCCTACAGCGTGCATTCATATGCTTTATGGTATTCAAGGCGCAGTGGAAGGGATAAAAGATGTATATCTTTCCGAAACCACCAAACAAGAGTTAAAAGAATTTCATAGAAGATTATGAGGAGATGGAGCAAATGAAAGTAAGTAAAGCATTTGAAATTTAATTCAATAAAGGAGAATATATGGAGAAATTCTTGTCTTGGGATTTTTCTTTTTTGTTACTATTAATGGCCATCTTGCTCATAATTCATGAATATGGTCACTATATAGCATACCGTGTTTTAGGATATAAAGCTGTAGTAAGAAGATCATTTTTGGTGCCAGGCATTGATCCGCAAAATACTATTGAGGTTAGCAGGGGTGAAGGATTATTAATTGCTCTTGGTGGGTTTATTCTTTCAACAATATCTATTGTTATACCTTCTCTTTTACTCCATTATCGTTTATGGGTTGTACTATTGATTGGAAGTGTAGCTGGATCAATTGTCGATTTCGCTTGGGCATTTAGTATGCTTTTTAAAAGGACAATTACTATTTCATCAAAGTGACCAAGAACTCCTCTAAAAGAAATGATATTGATACTACAAAAAACAGATGCCTATAGTTTTTTACTCAATTGGCATCATAATGATCTTCAGGAGGCTAATTATGACCTACATTCAAGAGATGCGTTCTATTATTGGAAATAAACCGCTTTTATTAGTAGCTACCAGTATAATAGCAGTAAGGGATGAAAAAGTCCTATTACAGCAGCGTGCAGATAATGGGCTGTGGGGTTATCCGGGCGGTTATCTGGAGCTTGGAGAAACACCGGAAGAATCTGCAAAACGTGAATTCTTAGAAGAAACAGGATTGATAGCTCATGAAATACAGTTATACGGAGTTTTTGCAGGGGAGAAAAGGCATTTCACTTATCCCAATGGTCACGAAGTCTATGTAACAGATGTAGTATATACTTGCCATGACTTTTCTGAGTCCGGTTATTCACATGATGATGAAGTGTTAGAAGTTAAATGGTTTCCGTTAAACGCATTACCTGATAATTTGACACCTAGTTTAAAAGATATTTTAGAAAAGTTTGCAGCAGAGTATAATAATATAGATAAATAATATGAAAAAAACGCAATCATTTTTTGATAGCTAATATTATTCTTATTTGATAATATAAAAGTTGTTCAGAATAAATGCTGTGTATATCAGTTGGAAAGAGGGCTTAATAATTAATGCAAAAAAAAGACTACAGGATCAAAATCTTAAAGAATGGGCCCTATCTTGTATCGGGTAGTATACCTTTGTCAGAGAAAATTATCGTTTTTAGGGACGAAGAAAATAAGTATATAGATGGAAACCAACTACCCCAATCAGAGGAATACGCACTTTGTCGCTGCGGAAAGTCAAAAGATGCTCCATTTTGTGATGGAACCCACGTCAAAATGTGCTTTGATGGTACCGAGACTGCCCAAAAAGACACGTTCGAAAGTAGAAGTGAATTGATCGAAGGTCCCGGCATTGACCTTTTAGATGATAACAGATGTGCTTTTGCACGTTTCTGCCATAGAAAAAGAGGGGACGTGTGGCGGCTTGTAGAAAACTCGTTTAATGAAGAAAACATTCAAGAAGCTATACGTGGTGCCAGTGATTGCCCTACAGGCAGACTGGTTGCGAGAGACAAACAGGGTAATGAAATAGAGCCTGAGTATGAGCCTTCAATTGATATCATACAGGATTATCAAATGTCAGTAAGCGGTGGTATTTTTGTTAAAGGGAAAATACCTATTGAGTCGTCAGATGGTTCAGCATATGAGGTAAGAAACCGGGTTGTTCTGTGCCGCTGCGGCAAATCAAAAAATAAACCCTTTTGTGATGCCACACATGTTTTAGTCGATTTTGTTGATAAATAGTATGCTTATTTACACTTTATATCTATCATAAATCAGACAAATAAGTGTTAATACCCCGCAATACCCTACAGCCGGATACAGGTACTTAACCAGATTTGAAAAACCCGTAAGGCTTGCTAAAAAGGCAAGACAAGAGCAAGTCAGTATTACTAGGGTGGCTTTTTTAGTATTCAAATTACAAATTCTTGCCGCAAATCCATATAAATCTCCCACTGCCGTAGTATAGATCTCAGCTAATAATACAATAGCGTATATGCTCCTGACCAAAGGCGAAATACTACGGGCAACCATGATCATGGGAATCTCTAGATGTTTTATTGAATCTAAATTCACATAAAGAGCGAAGAATATAGCAACGGCCCCGATGCCCAGTCCGGCGCCCCCTAAGATAGCTCCATTTCTGATAGTATTTTTATCTTGGGCTTGCTTTCCTAAAGGGCCCAAGATCGAGATCGAGGGAACAATATTATAGGATATGTAAAGTATTGAAGACCAAAGCCAGTTTCGCAGCATTATCGGATGCTCTATACCAATGTTGTTTATTTCTGATAAAGGCGGAGCTGCTAAAAGAGTCGCAATACTGACTAATACAGCCGAAAGTATCAAAAAGGGAACTACTATACTAATGGAATTTATAATAATATTGAAGCCTCTTAAGACAGTAGTCACAGTAATGGCGGCCATAAAAAAACTGCCTACCAGGGGATGTAGATTGAATTCCTGTTGAAAGAGAGCTCCGGACCCCGCTATCATT
>CAYWXN010000191.1:0-4385 GCA_964462075.1 uncultured Ruminiclostridium sp.
ATCTGTTGCTGGACTTGCGGCGGCTTCTTCAGATCCTCCTCCACATGCCACAAGGCTCACCGCCATTATAAGTGTTAGAATAAGTACTAATAATTTTTTCATTTTAAATCCTCCATTCAATTTGTGAGTTATTTAGCATATTTCATGAATTAAATTTACCATTAAAAAAAATAAAAGATTATATTTTGCATGAAGCATGATTTTTTCGACATGAAAAATTTTTATTGTCAAATTTCTTGATTTATATGCTAAAATTAGACTGTATTTTATATAGTCAGGCGGCGAATTATGCTACATATAGCAGTATGTGATGACAACATAGATGAGCTTTCCAATATGGCTCATCTGATAAACGAGTACAGGTTATCGAGAAATCTGAATTGCGAATACGCAGTTTTTCATAACGGATTCGATCTGATTTCCACATTGGAAAAGGGTAAGAAGTTTAGTTTTTATTGTCTTGATATTATTATGCCTGCTTATACAGGACTAGATGTTGCAAAGGAGATTCGCCAGTTTGATAAGAATGCTCCTATTGTTTTTTTTACATCCTCCCATGAATTTGCTTTAGAGAGTTATTCGGTTAACGCAATAAACTATGTGCTTAAGCCTGTGACAAAGGAAAAGTATTTCTTTACTATTGATAAGGTATTAGAACATTTGAAAATAGAACAGGATGAAGCAATTGTTGTAAAGAGCAGTGATGGAATACAGAGGATTCTTCTGTCCAATTTGGTTTATGCCGAGGTAGAGGGAAGAAATGTGTTTTATCATCTCATTTCAGGTAAGAAAATAGAATGTACCGAGCCATTTCTTCCTGTCTGTGAAAAACTGCTGAAATATTGCCAATTTATTAAAACACATCGCTCGTATATTATTAATATGCAATACATCGATACCATCGGTAACAATACCTTAATGCTGCAGGATCAATCCTCTGTTCCCATTGCTCAAGGGAAAACCCGGGAGATCAAGGAAAAGTATCTGGCTTTTCAGATGGAGGACGAATAAATGCAAAGCCTGGTTGTCATAAATTTTAGTTTCGTGCTTTTATTTGGTATTATACTGTCTCTTTCCTTTGCAGATATAGGGTTTAAGCAAAATAAAAAGCAATATTTTCTAATTATTTGCTTCCTTGGAATGGTTCAAACATTCGTTTATTTGGCTTTCAGCAATGAATTTATGTTTAAAGCTTATCCTTTGCTGATACATTTCCCATTATTTTTGATACTGCGATTTTACTACAAGAAAAATATTCTTATTTCGGGGATTTCTGTTTTATCTGCTTATTTGTTCTGTACGCCGAGAAAATGGATCGGAACCTTTGTTTCTTATTTCTGGGATTATAGTATGGATGTCTCTTACATTGTTCAAATAATAATAACTATACCTCTCTTGATAGTCATTGTATTTTACATTAAACCTTATGTGGCACGCCTAAGGTTTGAAGATGACAAGGTGCTGGGGCTTTTTATTTCAGTTCCACTGATTTACTATGTAATTGAATACTATTTTACTGTCTATACAGATTTGCTGTATCAGGGCGGAGCTGCCATTGTTGAATTTATGGATGCTTTCCTGGTTATTATCTACTTTGTTTTCTCTATTATCTTTTTAAAAACTCTCTATGAAAAAAAAGAGATTGAGGTGGAGCAGGCAATCTCAAAGATAATGGTAAACCAGTCAAAGAATGAGATCGAAACCCTTAGAAAATCTCAGAGCCAGGCTTCCATATATCGCCATGATTTGAGACATCATCTCAGTTACTTAAATGCCTGTATTTCTCAAGACCGTTTAGAACACGCTAGCGAATATATAGAGAATGTATGCAAAGAAATTGATAGCTTTAGTATAAAAAGATACTCTGAAAACGAGTCCATAAACCTAATTATATCGGCCTATATTGCAAAGGCAAACGAAAGGAATATTCAAACTTCAATCAAGATTTCGACAACCGAATTCGAGAGATTCTCCATACCGGATTTGTGCAGCTTATTGCTTAATGGATTAGAAAACGCAATAAACGCTGTCCAAAAGATCGATGATAAAAATGAACGGTATTTAGAGCTGCGTGTTTATTCTAAAAACAACAAGCTCTGTATTTACTTAAGCAACAATTATAAAATCGAACCTGTCTTTAAGCAAGGGCTTCCTGTAACAAAAGAAAAAGAACATGGGATCGGCACAAAAAGCATGGTACACATAGTGGAAAAATATAATGGGATTTATCAATTTATTGCTAAAGACGGTGTATTTGTTTTTCAAGCTACTATGTAATTACACGAATATTATTAGCTATTGTTTTAAATATTACTTTATTATAATATAATAATATATAACAAATTCTCTTGTTTATTTTTAGAATATGACAAAAAACAGTATTTGTTAAGCTACTAAAGAAAATGGTGTTTATGCCGGGGGAATTTACATGAACAACAGAAATTTGATGGTTGCCGTAAGTGTAGTTTTTATAGTACTCTTTATTATTGTGCCCATCCCTACCTTTCTGTTGGACGTTCTATTAGTCATCAATATTACTCTATCTCTGCTAATATTAATTAACACAATTTTTTCTACAGATACACTTTCAATGGCGGCATTTCCTACTATGCTACTATTTACGACTCTATTTCGTCTAACCTTAAACATAATTGCCATACGTCTTATAATAGGTGAAGGCGAAGCGGGAGGGGTTATTGAAAGCTTTGGTACATTCGTTGGCGGGGATAATTTGGTTGTTGGTGTTATAGTATTCCTGGTAATTATGATTGTCCAATTCATGGTTATCACTAAAGGTACCGAACGTGTGTCTGAGGTAGCGGCACGTTTTACCTTGGATGCAATGCCCGGTAAACAAATGGCCATTGACGCCGATCTTAATTCGGGGCTGATAAATGAAACAGAGGCCAAGGAAAGGCGAAAAAGAATTCAACAGGAAGCGGACTTCTACGGCTCGATGGATGGTGCTACCAAGTTTGTTAAGAATGACGCTATAGCAGGGATTCTGGTAGTGTTTGTAAATCTCATCGGCGGTATAGTCATGGGAATGATTTTCTTAAACAAATCTTTTGAGGAGGCCATCGAGCTTTATGCTATTCTTACTATAGGTAACGGTCTTGTAGGCCAGATACCATCATTGTTGATTGCAGTCGCAACGGGTATTATAGTTACCAGAGCAGCCTCTGATGATGACCTCGGTACTGATATAGTTAAACAGCTGTTTAACACACCTAAGGTTCTCTTTATAGGAGCAGGAGGGTGTATTTTATTAATTCCCATCCTTAAGCAATGGTCGTTGCTTTTAGTGGCGGGTGCATTAATTTATCTAGGAATTTATATGCAAAACAGAACCGAAGAAGTCTCTAAAGCCGAAGAACTCAAAGTTGAAGAAAAGGAAGTCGAGGAGATCAGAAAACCTGAAAACGTGGTTTCATTGCTTCAGGTTGATCCTATCGAGCTTGAATTTGGATATGCAATTATACCTCTTGCCGACAAGAATCAGGGCGGGGACTTATTGGATAGGGTAGTCATGATACGACGACAACTTGCTCTCGAGCTTGGTGTCGTTGTTCCTATAATACGGCTTAGAGACAATATACAGCTATCCCCCAATCAATACATAATCAAGATTAAAGGCGTTGAAGTTGCAAGCGGAGAGCTTATGCTGGATCATTTTATGGCAATGAATCCGGGTACGGCAGATGAAGGGATTAACGGTATACCTACTGTTGAGCCTGCATTTGGTTTACCCGCACTCTGGATTCCCGAAGCAATGAGGGATAAAGCCGAAATGATGGGATATACCGTTGTGGACACTCCTTCCATTGTAGCCACACACATGACCGAAATAGTAAGAAGGCATATTCACGAACTGTTAGGAAGACAGGATGTTCAGGTCCTCGTTGATAATGTAAGAAGCTCTTATCCGGCTATTGTGGAAGAATTGATACCGAAGATAATGTCTCTCGGTGAGATTCAAAAGGTGTTGGCAAATCTCTTAAGAGAGGGTGTATCAATAAGAGACATGGTTACAATTCTTGAAACCCTAGCCGATTACGCACCTGTTACAAGAGATCCTGATATGCTGACAGAATATGTACGGCAAGGACTAGGAAGGGCTATTTCCAAAACTTATTTAAACGGATCGAGCTCAGAAGTAATCACCTTAGACCCCAAGCTTGAACAATTAATTATTGATTCGGTTCAAAGGAATGAAGCAGGAACATATATGTCGATTGAACCCGAAATTAGCAATAAAATAGTTACCAATACGGCAAGTCTTGCCGAAAAAATGGCACAATCAGGCAAGCAACCCATTATTCTTGCTTCCCCGGTAGTAAGATTATATTTTAAACGCCTTACCGAACATGCTATACCCGGGCTTA
>CAYWXN010000192.1:0-4378 GCA_964462075.1 uncultured Ruminiclostridium sp.
AAACCGATATCGCCAGAGCACTGGCGGAAGGCTTGACCAGCAGGGAAATTGCCGACAGGCTGCACCTCACGCAGGGGACTGTAAAGAATTACCTCAGCAGAATCTATTCCAAAATCGGGACAAACGACAGGGCGAAAGCAGTATTGCTTCTGAAAGACTATTTAATATAAGAGACTGGTACTATCTTGGCAGAAGGGCAATATACAATCTCCGCATTTTATGCCTGTTGACCATTTTTCTTTTATAAATTAAAAACAGGTCCTAAGCCTGTATCTACTTTGATTAGGGAATATGTCATCTTTTTCATTTTCTCAAGGGTCATATGACAATCACAAAAGTATTAATCGCCAATAACCCCTGATTTTCCAATACTTTAAGAACGTTCAATCCTTACTACACTTTCTGTGTGTTCACTCCACGGGAACATGTCCACAGGCTGTACTTCTTCTACTTTATAGCCTACAGCTGCATTGCACAGATATTTAAGATCCCGAGCCAGGGTTGAGGGGTTACATGAGACATAAACAATGCGGTTAGGGGACATGTCAACCAAAGTCTTTAATGAAGTCTCGTCACAGCCCTTTCTTGGGGGGTCAATGAATACCACATCAGCCTTTTTACCCTCAGCAAAAAGCTTTGGGAATACTTCTTCTACTTCTCCGGTATAAAACTCGGTGTTTGTTATATTATTCTTTAACGCGTTTCTTTTTGCTGATTCCACAGCCTCTGGAACGACCTCAATACCGATAGCTCTTCCTACTTTTCTGGCGGCAAACAGCGTGATAGTTCCTATACCGCAATATAAATCGTACATCGTTTCATTTCCGTTTAATGCTGCATACTCAATAGCTTTTTTATAAAGCACCTCGGTTTGTACCGAATTAACCTGATAAAAGGATAATGGTGATATTTCAAAATTTAGGCCTCCCAATATATCCTCTATAGTATCCTTACCGTAAAGCGTTATGTTTTTGTCTCCCAAAACCACATTTCCCCGTTTTGGATTAATATTCAGGATAATACTTGCCAAGCCGGGAATATCTCTTTTAAGCCTGTATATTAACTTATTAATCTTAGGAATTTCAGGTTGGGTAGCTACAATTATAACCATTATCTCACCTGTGCCAAAAGCTGTTTTGGTTACAACATGGCGTATAAGTCCCGCTCCCGTGCTTTCATCGTAAACAGGAATATTTAATGCCTTGGCAAAGCCAAGAACAATATCCTTTGCTTTATCACTTAATGGATGCTGTATACCACAGACAGGCGCATCAATAATTTCATGGCTGCGACGGGCAAAGAACCCGGCAACAGTGCCATCCTTGCCCATTCCAAAGGGATATTGTGCTTTGTTGCGGTAATTTAAAGGGTTTTCCATACCTATTGTTTCATTAACCTTCACATCGGAAAGCCCACCGATTCGGGTAAGGTTATCTATAACGACCTGCCGCTTAAATTCAAGAGTCTTCTCATAGCTCATATGCTGAAGACTGCATCCGCCGCAGCGTTTGTATACGGGGCAAAACGGTTCTATGCGATTAGGGCTGCTTTTAGTAAACTCTATTACACGAGCAACCGCATAACTTTTCAGAACCTTAATTATCTTTGCGCGAACTCTTTCGCCATCTATCGCACCTTGAACAAAGACCGCAAAACCGTCAACCTTGCCGACTCCCAATCCCTCATGTGTCATTCCCGTAATATTGAGTTCGATTATATTATCTTTTTTTAACATTGTTCTCCTTCACAAAATATGCTTATTTGCCTATTATTAAAAATAGGAACGGCTAAGAACCGTTCCCTTAGATGTCCTCATCAACAAATTTAAGATTTTCCTTTATACTTGTTTAATATTCCATCCAGCTTTGAATATGTAGTATCAAGCATTGCTTCGATCTGTTCCATATCCGTAATACTCTTTTTGGAATTCTCAAGCTTGTTATCTATGCTCTGACCCGTCTCATAAAGTTCATTCGTGTTCTTATTAATACTACCTATTGTATCCATCAGTTTTTGATTTGCCATAAGCTGCTTATTGCTTTTGTGCGCATAATCGTCCAATGTTCCGACAACTTGTTTTACTCTGTCGGTTATATCCTCAATCGACTGATGTACATCGGATATACTCTTGGCACCCTGCTCTACTCCGCTTACACCCTCATCCATGTTCCGAACAGTCCATTGAATTCGTTCCTGAATATCGTTTAACTGCTTCTTGATTTCTTTTGCCGCATTTCCGCTGGCATCGGCAAGCTTCCTTATTTCATCTGCCAAAACCGCAAATCCTCTGCCTTGTTCTCCGGCCTTAGCAGCCTCGATAGCGGCATTAAGCGCTAATAGATTTGTTCTCTTGGCTATCTGAGTGATAGTATTGGTTATTTCCTCAATCTTTTCCGATGAACCTTCAAGCTGTTCTATTTGCTGAGCAATATCCTTCACAGTCTCAGATGCTTTTATTATAGTTTCTTTGGCATCCTGCGCCGCTTTCTTGCTTCTCTCGGTAGATTCTATAGCTTCGTGAGTAACGGCTGCATCGAGCTCCACAGATTCGAATATATCGACTTCGCTTATTTCTACAGGACTTACTTTGAATTGCTGTAAAAGCTCTTGCATTCCTGACGCCATGTTTTTAAGCAGGTCTTTATTGTTCATGAAGCTGCCAAACAGCTCATTACGCAATTTTTCAATATTCTCGCTGACAGAGACAGTCTCGTTAAGAATTTGCTCACGGGTTTCCAATACTGCATTAACGCTTTTTGCCATCTGAGAAAACTCCGGAGCTGAGGGCATCTTTATTCTGGATTTAAAATCGCCGTCTTCTGCTTTTTTAAGCTGTCCGGACATTTGCTTAATTGGTTTTATAATTGATTTGCTCACAATAAAAGCAATAAGAACACCAAAGAAAACCGATACAACCGACATAATAATTATTGCGGGAATAATATATCCTTCAATATTTCTGGATTCAATTATATGCTCATCAAAATTACTTTGTAGTTTTTGATTAAGGGTTACAATAAGCGGATTTAATTCTTTTCTTGTACTATTTATTTCCCTTATTCCATCAACTTTTTTGTCAGCTATTACATTCTTTAAATCTGACATCATTGTATCAAGAGAAGATGAAGCTGTATCCAGCTTACCTATATTAAAATCGCCCTGTTTTTTTATACTCCCTATTTTTTCTTTGACTCCGGGTACCTTTTCATTAATTATGTTTTCCAGCATGGATTGGTCCTTGGAAAAACCGCTTAAAACCGTAAGTGTTCTGATTTCTTGAACAGATAATATTACTTCTGTTAATAAACCCCTCTGCTCCAAGACATCAGCAATGGCACCGGTGCCTAATTTCCCAAAATCGGAAATAAGGGAATCAAGCTCATTATTTAAATTATTCCCTCTATTTACAAGGCTGTTTAAACCACTTAAAACAGCATTCTTATCTTTATCCGCAGTATCACTATGTGTCTTAAAATCATAAACAGGGATGTCCTCTGCATTAATAGTAGGTAATTCTGTGGCTTCAACCGTATTTTTTAGAAGAGAATTAAGAGCGTCCAGCGCATTTTGGCTTTCTGTAAAATATTTATCCATATTCGACGATAAAGTACCGACAGTTTCATTAACTTGACCGGTTTCCTCCATAATTGCTTCTAATCCAGCTTTAATGGCAGCTGCAGCTTCACTTTGAGCATTAACATCATTCTCTATGTTATTGAGTAAAGTATTTAGTTCTACTAGGTTTTCATCACTTAATACTGTAATATCCTTAATTAAGTCATCCAATAATGTTATGGTACCCGAAACAGATGTTAAAAGTTTTCCCTCTGTTGCTTCGGTAATGGTAGGCTTTATCAGAGTATCATAGTTCCGGGTTATTTTACTTTCTTTTTCTAAGATCGAAGAAATAAGGTCTTTAACCTCCTGAACAATCATGTTGGGTTCAATAACCTCAAAAGCTGTAATATCAGCCAAAATACCGGTACATACAGTATTTATTTCTTTGTCCTTTTGAACTGCCTGATCCGATATATCCTGCTTATTTAATAATCCTTGGTACAGTATGATTATTTTTTCGTCGGACAATGTTCTTAGATTTTCAATTTGTCTTGCTAAAGAAGAATTATATTGAATCTTTTTAGCCCCGTCCAACACATAATCCCGGGCAAACCATGACAAGCTTCCGAAGAGGATAACTGATAATACTACTAAAATTAAAAAACCAATATATATTTTACTTTTTATCGTTGTCTTTTTCATACATTATCCTCGAAAAACATTATATTATCGCCATTTACTTAATAATATACCAACCGCAGCATTTATTCAAAACAAAAATAAAATAATAGTTCTTCTCTTTTCAGAAATAATATAATAT
>CAYWXN010000193.1:0-2366 GCA_964462075.1 uncultured Ruminiclostridium sp.
GGGCTTTCTGTTCTCTGAACACTTCCCCTTCCCATAGAAACATCAATTGCATCTACGTTCATACCAAGACCTATTTGCATAGGGTTTGTACCGCCTCGTCCCGTCAAAGCATCAGGTGAACCGGCAGATGACAGGGTTTGTGAAAAGATTTCCTGAAAAGTGGCACGGCTTCCTTTGAAGCCTACCGTGTTGACGTTGGCTATATTATTACCTATAACGTCCATACGGGTCTGATGAGCCTTCAAGCCCGAAACACTTGAAAACATAGACATCATCATAAAAATCAACCTCCTAAAAGTTCTCGTTCCTTCTGTCTTTCGGGAACGAACAGCCTCCCGGTGGGTCCGGCTGTATAATTTCACTTTGTTTGTTGTTACGTATTAAATTGCCAAATTGTAATTCTTATGTAAATACCGCTCCGTCAATATGCGTAAAAACATTATCCTTGAGTTCACTTTGGTTCAACGCGGTTATAACTGTTCTGGCATTTACATTTACCACAAATGCCACATCATCCATTACCACCAGCGTATCTCTTACGCCCTTTGTCGAAGCTTTGTCTACCGCATTTTTTAGCCTTTCTACCCTTTCAGCATTGAGATTAATCTTTCGATCCTCTATACGCATTGCTGCATGTTTTGAGATTTTTACCTCTTTGCTTTCGTTGAGCTTCTGACTCAAAATAGAAGAAAAATCTTCTCCGTTATTTTGAACGGGAGCCTTAACTGTGGGTTTAGCGGTTCCGACCACCTGATGAATACTTTGGATGGGACGATTATTTATATTCATAGCATTACCTCCCATCATAATTCGTCAGTTGGCTCGGTTTGGTCAGTTGAATCGGTCTCATCGGTTGAATCGCCGGATGAATTCTGCTTTCTAAGTTCCTTTAAGATTTCATTTAGAAGCATTTGCTCGGTGGATAAAAGGTCTATCTTTCTGGTTGAATAAATATTGCTCGCAGGGGCCTTGATATCATCAAGAATCAACCTGATCTCGCCGTCCTGGCCGTAATAGCCTTCTCTTAAGGTTCCCTTGACAATAAATCTTTCTCCGGTCAAATCATCCTCAATTCTTACAGATACTTCTTGTCCGGCCATTGCCTCTACATAGGCTTCTACATCCTCTAACCCTGCTAAGTCAAGGTTGTATGGCTTGATTTCCACTTCATCAAGTTTTGCATATACGCCGTCAGATTCTTTGATGACCGTGGTAATTATTCCTTCAAGTGATCCGGTTTTACCTGATTCGTTAAGAATATGAGCCTTACCCAGCATTCCGATTATCCCACTGTACTCGGTAACATCGCCGCCAGAACCAATGCTTTCATTGCCGACCCAGGATATTTTGTCCAGCGGTACATCATCTTCCCCTACAACTGCAAATACCTCTCCGTTAATTATGCGAACATTTTCCACCTTGCCATCAACTAACTTAACATTTCCTGATTCATCGTCTACCTCTGCCGAGATAAACTTACCCATAAGAGCAAAGCCTGTTGAATATGAAAAAGATTTGTTGAGGTTCTGCATTTGTTCAAGAGAACTGAACTGTGCTAACTGTGCAATAAACTCGGTGTCAGTGGACGGGTTCATGGGATCCTGGTTTTGAACCTGTGTTATTAGTAGCTTTAAAAAATCATCCTTACCCAGCTCCCCGGTATTACGGGTAGAAGCATTGGCTTCAGCCTGGGAGGCGATAATCTGTTCAATTGTTTTTTGATTCTTTATGTCCGATGTTGAAGAGATTGACATGCTTTTCACTTCCTTTCCCTTAAAATAATCCCGAGGCTAGGCCGTAAGGTTAATCTGAGAGGAATCATTAAAATACTCTTTTTCGATTCTTGCTCGCAGATGGAGTTTATCAGCGTCTACCTGTGAAAAAGTTCTTGTTGGCTCTAACCTCGCTGATTGTGCTCTGCCCTTACCATCGCTGTTTTCCTTGTTTTGGCCATTTTCTTTTCCGTTCCCGACCGAAACACTAAGGCTCTGAACAGTAAGTCCGCTCTTTTCCAGTGCATCTTTAAGCATCTGCATATTACTCTCGAGAATTCCCTTTACCTGCTGATTCTCTGCAGTTATCTTAGCCAGTATTTCTCCCCGTTCGTGGATAATCTTAAGAGATAGCTTGCCTAGGCTGTCAGGTTTCAAATGCATCTCCATTTCCTGTTTGTTCTCTCCCGCCATGAGCTTTACCTTCATCATTACTTGATTGGTTACAGTCTGGGCAAGAGGTTTTTCAGATAACGGAAGCTGTGACTTTTCAAAACTTACCGGTTGATTCAGATTTTCCTTAGGCATCTGCTGGTCCTGAACAAAAATGTTTTCAAAGGGATTCTCCTTCTCGGTTGGGGTTTTCAAAGCAGG
>CAYWXN010000193.1:2466-4368 GCA_964462075.1 uncultured Ruminiclostridium sp.
AACCGAATCTGTCTGAATTTGCGCATCCTGTTCCTTATTTAGGGTAGCATTCAGCTTTGAGACCTGTTCATTAAGCTTATCAATAAGTTGTCCGCACTGAGATTTGAGTTGCTCAATTAATTCGTCATTGCTTACACTTTCAACAATTGTCTCAGCTTTAAGCTCCGGAATATTTTGATCTTTGGTTAGCTTCTCAATAAGACCTTGGATTTTTCCCATAAGATCATTGATTTCAGGTGTTTGCTGACTGTCGCCCAACTCATTAATCATTGTTTCAAGCTTTTCTGTATTTCCTTCCACCAGAGCCATTAATAGCTCCATGGGAGAAATACTTTTGCTTTCGGCTGAAACAATCAATTCGGTGGAAGTTTCTGTCGTCAAAGGATTAGCTGAAACATTTTTAATGTCCAATAGAGCCATAAGTTCCTCTAGTAAAGCTATCATTGCTTCAAGAGAATTAATCTCCTCTTCTATTTCCTCTTTTTGACCACTCTCGTTTTTTATTGCCTCGGTTTTCGGTTCTTCCTTAGCTTCGGGTTTAGATGCTTCAGCAATATCTTTAGTCCCATTGTCAAGCTTTTGTGTCTCAGGTTTTGGCTCTGTATCATTGACAGGCTTGGTATCATCCTTCAATGCAACATTTTTCCTTAAACTATTATTTGCTTCTATGGAACCGCCCTTTAAGCTGTTGTCTTTTCTGGCTGCAATTCTCTCGTTGAGTATATTCAAAAAGTTATCATCCTTTACTGAAGCCCCTTTTGCTGTCCCGGTTTTTGCCACATCCACAGTATTGGGAATTAATAACATAGCGTTAACCGCATTGCTCTGTATCATTTTTTCACCTCCTTCCAATTGCCCCGATTAGAGGGCTCAATATATATGCATCACCGACCAAGTCTTCGGTCGGATAGCAATCCATAAATATCGGCTGCAATTTTTGCATCCATTCTTTCAAGTATGGGAGCCATAACCTTTGGCTCCATGCCTTCAAAGATGTCGAGTAATGCTTCCCTATCCTTAGAAAACAATTCACTAAGCATATTTGCTGCTCCCTGTGGGTCCATCTTTGTAAAGGGTTCTGACAGAGCTTTTTTTTCTTCGCTGACTGCAAAATCTTTCATAATTTCGGCATATACAGCCTCAGCCGTTGCCTTGTCAACCTTCTGAAAATAATCTTTAAAGCCCTCAGGGTCTCCCCTGGCAATAAGCTCTGCTAAAGCCTTTCTGTCAGCCTCAAGTGCGGCTTTTTCGGCTTCTATGGACTCTAAAACCAATCTGTTTGATTCGGCTATAGATACTAACTCACCTTCACTCAGACCTTCTGCTTTAATCCTTTCAATCGTCCAATTGGCTTCATTGAGGTTTTCAGTGAGACTTCGAACCCTTTCACGATACTCCTCATACTTTTCTACAATCTGCTTATCTGTCATGTATTTAGGGTCTTCCGGATCGTATCCGGCTAAATCCTTCGGTATAAATATTTTTAAAATAGGATAGTTTTTAACATAAGGCTTTAATGAATCACCCACACCATTAATATTGTTTTTTGCCACAAAATAAAGAACCCCGACAAAAACAATAGCAACAATCAAAAAAGCTATTAACACTACAATTATAGAATGTAAACAGCCTCCCTGCTTTTCTGACTGGTTTTTTTGTTCCTGTTCCGAGGTTTGTTCCGCTTGTCTTTCCTTTTCTGCCATTAAGAATCTCCTTACTCGGCAATATCCACTTTAGCAGCTTTTTTATAGCTAACAAGCTCGTCTACTTGCTGCTGCTCTTTTTTTGCTTCCTCTTTCAAATACTCTTGGAAGTCCTTTTCCTTAAGATTTTCAAGAACCTTTCTTTCTCTCATTATTTCAACGAGCCTTTCTCTTATGATATCGACATTTTTTTGCTGCT
>CAYWXN010000194.1:0-4341 GCA_964462075.1 uncultured Ruminiclostridium sp.
AAAAGAGAGAAGAAAATGTTGAACAAGGTAAGCTTGCTTTTGAAAAAGAGTTAAAAAAAAGCGGCGTTACCATGAATCAAGCCATAAAGAGTGAATATATCGAAACATTATTGAAAAAGTATAACTTTCATAATATTGAAGATATTTTTGCTGCTATTGCCCTTGGAGGTATTACCGCCAATAAGGTTGTTACTAGATTAAAAGAAGAGTATAGGAAGAGTCTCCCGCCCGAAGAGCAGACTCATATGCTCATTGATCAAGTTGAAAAAGAGAGTAAACGGAAAAGTAAAACATTGCCCGAAAGCGGTGTGGTTGTTAAAGGTATTGACAATTGCCTTGTCAGACTTTCACGTTGCTGTAATCCTGTTCCCGGAGATGAAATAGTAGGTTATATTACAAGGGGACGCGGTGTTTCGGTTCACAGAAAAGATTGTTCTAATATGCGAAATAACATAATTGACGGTGATGCCAGACTGATTGAAGTATACTGGTATAAGAGTGTTTCAACCAATGTTTCTTATTTAGCCGAGATTACCCTTAAGGCTCGTGACAGAACAGGTCTTATTGTTGAGATTACAAATGCTATAGGAGAGTCCAGAATCCCTTTAAGAGCAATTAATGCAAGAACCGCTAAGGATATGTCGGTCCAGATGCAAATGACCCTTGAAATAACTAATACCGATCAATTGGATAGAATAATTGCTAAGATGAGTCGTATAAAAGATGTATATGAAATATCACGTAACAAATGAGGAGATTATATGCGTGCTGTGGTACAACGTGTTAAACGTGCCCAAGTAAGAGTTGAAGACAGTATAACAGGGAAAATAGAAAGAGGAATACTAATACTCCTTGGTGTAGGAGAAGATGATGAGAATAAAGACTTGGAATATATTGCAGACAAGATAATAAATTTACGTATTTTTGAAGACAATGATGATAAAATGAATCTGTCGGTACTTGATGTGGGAGGGGAAGCGTTGGTTGTTTCCCAGTTCACTCTCTACGGAGATTGCAGAAAAGGAAACAGACCAAGCTATTCAAAGGCGGCAAGACCTCAAAAGGCACAAGATTTTTATAACAGATTTATTGAATATGTAAGCAATAAATACAGCATTAATGTTGAATCGGGTGTATTTCAGGCAAGTATGGAAGTGGACTTTATTAATGACGGTCCGGTAACACTTATGATTGATAGTAAAAAAATATTTTAAGGATATGAAGAAAATGGAACCAATGATTTTAACAAACGGGATATTCGGTTCAAACACCTATATTGTAGTAAGTAATAATCAATGCGCCATAATAGATTGCGGCAATAAACCTCAGGATATAAAAAGAATTATTGACAGCAAAGGTCTGCAGCCGAAATATATAATACTTACTCACGGCCATGTCGACCATATTTTTTATGCGGGAAGGCTTAAGGATGTAACAGATGCCCTTATTTGCCTTCATAAAAACGAAATACCTGTTTATTCGGATAACGATAATAACGGATACAACTTTTTTGGTTTTAATACAGATATTGCCAAACCTTATCCCGATTGCCTTCTAAATCATGGCGACAGTCTTCCCCTCGGAGATGTGAATCTTGAGATTATACACACTCCGGGACATTCTCCCGGCGGTATTTGCATTTTGTGTGAGGATATGCTTTTTAGCGGAGATACTCTTTTTCAATTAAGTGTGGGTAGAACAGATTTATTTGAAGGCAGCCAAAAACAGCTCATTGAGTCAATTAAAACGCGGTTATATACATTGGATGGTTCTGTAAAGGTTTATCCCGGGCATGGAATGCCTACTACAATTGACTACGAGAGAGAGAATAATCCTTATGTCTGAAAATAAAAAACTATGGGTTAAAATAACAGGTATAGAAATGGATTTGGAGGCGTGGGGATTAATACGCCTCTTTTTTGACGATGATCTAGTAGAATATATAAAGGAAGAATCTACTGATAATGCTTTTATTCCCGGTGCCTATCTTGAGGTCAGAGTAGCAGATCATTATGTATGGCGGTGTCAGGCCGATTATTATGATCATATTGAAAAATTTGAAATGATTAAGAACATAGACTCTTATTATACAAAACCTAAGTATTCGGCTGAAAAACAAGTTTCAGCCGATGACATAAAAAAACCCGGCGGAAGCTTGCTAAAAAGTCGGAAAATACTTGTAGGAGCATGTATTGTTGAAGTATTGTCCAAGGTAACCGGTAGAAAATTGCCATATGGTTCATTAACAGGCGTAAGACCTGTTAAGCTGGCAATGCAATGTGTAGAGAATGGGCTTAATAAAACTGAAATTATAAAACAACTCGTAAATACAACCTGTATGAGCCAGGAAAAGGCTGCCTTGTTATATGATATTGCGGTTGTTGAAAGACCCTTTATTAATGTCGATCCGAAAAGCGTACATCTATATATAGGTATTCCATTCTGTGCAAGCCGATGTTTGTATTGCTCCTTTACATCATATCCGGAAGGACGTTATAGAAGTCTTATCCCCGGATTTATTGATGCTCTTGCAAAGGAGATCCGATATGTGGGAAGAATGGTGGAAGAAAATAAGCTGAAAGTTAAATCGGTTTATATCGGAGGAGGCACTCCCACCGCTCTTGACAATTCAAACCTTAATCGTGTTTTACAGCTTGTTAATGAGTTATTTGATGTAAATAATGTGGAATTTTCCGTTGAAGCGGGAAGACCCGATACAATTACTCAGGAAAAGCTTAATACAATGAAAACCAATAATATTAGCAGGATCAGTATAAATCCTCAAACTATGAATGCTTTAACCCTTAAGGCAATAGGCAGAAATCACACACCCGAAGAAATTTTAGATAAATTCAATATGGCTAGGGACTCGGGTTTCAATAATATTAACATGGATATAATTGCGGGGCTTCCCAATGAGGATACTGAAATGTTCAAATATACCCTTGAACAGATAGAAAAAATGGCTCCTGATAGCTTAACCGTCCATACAATGGCAATAAAAAGAGCCTCAATTCTACATGAGAATATAAATAGTTTTAATCTTACAACAGATAAAACCGTGGAAGCCATGATAGAAGATGCAAGACAATCAGCCGAAAATATGGATATGAGACCTTATTATTTATACAGACAGAAGAATATCCTCGCAAATCTTGAAAACACGGGCTATGCGAAAGTCGGTTACGAATGCCTTTATAATATTCATACTATGGAGGAAGTACAGAGCATCATCGCAATGGGGGCAGGTTCGATTTCAAAATTTGTATCCTCAGACCGAAAAAAAATTAAGCGAACCTACAACGTAAAAGAGGTCGCTCAATATATAGACCGAATTGATGAAATGATTGAAAGAAAAAAAGCCGTGTATGAAAGCATTTTTTAGGCCTAACAGATAGCGGATGCAAGAATCTCACTTCGCTACGCCTCTAAGCACCTAACTCAAAAAGATCAGTTACCCCGATAAGTGACATTACTCCGCGTTCGCTCCATAATGTCCGGCTAAGAGGTCTTTTGCTCACGGGTCGCTCAATCTATTCAAATATTGTCACTGTGCGGTGGTCTTTCCTTTGAAGCCTGCCGGCTCCGTCTCCGTGAGAAACCTTGCACCCGCTTTGCACGTTAAACAGTAATAGTATTAAATTATTCATTTCTTCTTTATATCCAGTATTTCCCCGACATACATACGGTGATAATCGCTGCCGTTATAATTCTTTTCTATTGCAGGATCAAGAAACTGTTCCGGATTAATATCCTGATAATATAATTTTTTACATTCGATTATCAATCTGGCTTGATCGAATCCGGTAGTTTGATTATTTCCCGGTATGGGTATTAATCCCGTTTCCTTTGCCTTATCGATATCCCGGCCGGATTTCTTTCCGCAAATAGTTAATGCCTTACGCCATTCTTCAGAGAAAAAGCTTAAGGAGAAATTATCGTTTTTCTCCATGAATTCATAAGTATAACGGCTGGGTCTTACAAAAATAAAGCAAACGTTTTTATTCCAAAGATGGCCCATGCCGCCCCAGCTTGCAGTCATTGTATTGTAGTTATCAACAGGTCCTGAGGTTATAAGCATCCAATCCTGACCTATTATTGAAAAAACGTTATCGGTTAATTCATTGGCCTTGATTGTCTTAAATTCATTATTCAATTTGATCGCTCCTTTATGGATTATTTATGTAGTATTATACCATATGCGAAGGAATAAAAATTCGAACAAACAAACTGTAAAAAAATAATCTATAACAATTAACAAATGTAAGTTTAGCGGCTGTTAGCTACAACGATTTAGCGCTCCGGGACAAACATCCGGTTTGCTATGTCGCAAAACGACTC
>CAYWXN010000195.1:0-4339 GCA_964462075.1 uncultured Ruminiclostridium sp.
ATTGATTTAACTGCTTTTGGTTTTCAACAACCGCAAAATCAGAAATTCCCTTACCTGAGCCTTCACAATTAGGCTTTACAATCAAGGGAAATCTGAGATTATGATTATTCATATCATTATGTGAATTTACAACAAAAAACGCAGGAGTATCAATTTGAAAGGTTGAAAGATAACGCTTTGTAAGGGCTTTATCAAGAGATAAACACATAGTTGTCTCATCTGATCCCGAGAAGGGAACTCTTAAGAAATTCAAAATTGCCGGAATATGTGATTCTCTGCCTCTGCCATATGTACCTTCAGCAATATTAAAGACTATATCTACCTGAGCAGCTTTTAGTTTATCAACAAAGTCGGAATCAGCTTCCAAAGTAACGACTTTAGCGCCATGAGCGCTGAAAACATCACTAATTGCTTCAATCGTATCGTAGGAATCATATTCTGCTTCAATGTCTTCAACATCGGAAGCTATACCCTTTTTAAGGTTATATGCAATTCCTACAACTAAGGGGGGAGGAATGGTTTCATTCTCCACTTTAATCACACTCGCTTTACTCATAAAAATATTTTAGTTATGTACTTGCTTAAGTATAGCACGTGCAATAATTTAATAAATGGCGAAATTGAACTAATTGGAATCAATTCTGTAATTATATATTCATTCTTATGAAATATGGAGCCAAATCAACGTTTATTGTGAATTATCGTGTATTTTGAAATTCTATCTACTACAATATACAGATTTTAGATGTATTATAGATTTGTCATCTGTGTATTTTGCACCATCATACTACGGGGAGGAATTATTGATACATTGGTTTCTTCAAATATCTTTAATATTTTAAGATTTATATCAGCATTAACTTTAGTATAACTAGCCCAGGAAGTTGTTTTCGTAAAATAATAAATAACGATTTGAAGAGCAGCTTCACCAAAACCGTTAAGATTAACTACTATAAAATCTTTATTAACATCATCATGATTATTAATCATATCTCTTATTTTTGTCAAAAGGGACTCAATTTTTTCTGCAGGGGTGTATAGTGGAATCTGCAAATTATAGTTTACCCGTCGTTTGCCCATTTTAGACCAGTTGGTAACGGGTTCATTGCTCATAATAGAATTAGGCACACTTATCAGAGAGTCTGCAAAAGTCCTAATTTTTGTACTTCTAAAGCCGATTTCTTCGACAACACCCTCGATAGTGTCGGCTTCAATCCAGTCTCCGACACTATAAGTCTTATCCAGCATAATGGTAATGCTCCCCAATAGATTTGAAGCCGCATCTTTCGCAGCAAGGGAGAATGCAAGACCGCCCACGCCGAGACCTGCGATCAAGCCACTGATATCATATCCCCATTCTCTGATAATCATAAAGACTTCAAGTAATACTATAATAAATTTTAGACTTTTTCTGAACACGCTTAAAAGGACAGGGCTGGCTTTTTTACCGGTTTTATTCAAATAACGCTCAAATATAAATGTAATGCTATGAGCAGCACGATATAAGAACCAGAAGACAATAACGAGGATATATGTCCGTAAAGCACGTGTTAAGAAGCTTTGAAATAAGACCGGAAGATTAAAAATGCTTATGCCAACCCATATAGAAAGACCAATAATTAACACCCTTGCAGGTCTCTCAATAGCATTTATCAGAAGATCGTCAAAATTGCTTTTTGTTCTATTGGCAAGCGTTATTAGTAGTTTAATAATGTATTTTGAAAATATGTGACTCAGGATAAGTCCTAATATAATAAATAGTAAAGCAAGTATTATGCGCAAAATAATCGGTTCAACAAATATATAATTACTAATTAAATTAATTAAATCATTAAAGATCATTAATAAATCCTCCGGATTTATTATTTGTAAAAGACAACAAGATATTAAACAATTGTATAATATTTTAACTTCAATGGTTATATATAAACTGTTAAAATATAGTTAAAAGATATCACGAGGTATTTTATGAAAGAACACAAGAATATAATGAAGAAAATTGTTGATAACATGTCTAAAATCATTGTTGGCAAAGAACTACCATCAAAATTTATGGTAATCGCCCTTGCTTCATCAGGGCATGTTTTGATTGAGGATGTTCCCGGAATAGGCAAGACAACAATGGCCTGTGCTATGGCGCGGTCATTGGGACTTTCCTTTAACAGGATACAATTTACCCCTGATATTTTACCTTCCGACATCACCGGGTTTAGTGTATATAATCAAAAAACAAATGAATTTGAATATCGAAACGGCAGTATTATGAGCAACATTATTCTTGCTGATGAGATTAACAGAACGTCGCCTAAAACACAGGCCAGCATGCTTGAGGCTATGGAAGAAAAACAAGTTACTGTAGATGGTAAAACATATAAACTTCCCATGCCTTTTATGGTTATTGCAACCTTAAATCCTATAGAATACATGGGTACATATCCATTACCCGAGGCTCAACTCGATAGATTCTTAATGAAAATTTCCATGGGGTATCCTACAAAAACTGAGGAAAAAGATGTTCTTTATCGTTTTCAAAAGAATAATCCCCTTGAGGATTTAGATAGTGTTGTAACCTTGAATGAGCTTAATGAGCTTCAACAAAAGGTAAAAGAAGTAAAAGTTGACAATAGCCTAGCTGAATATATTATAGAAATAATATCATCAACAAGACGTCACGAACAAATTTCATTGGGTTGCAGTCCCCGCGCTTCAATCAGTCTTTTTAAGGCTGCTCAGGCCGCTGCGGTATATGATGACAGGGATTATGTTATTCCGGAAGATATAAGGGATATTGCAGTATCGGTTCTAAGCCATAGGATTATTCTAAAGCAGGAAGCCAGAATAAAACATTTAAAGAATGAGAGTATCATTACCGAAATTATACAACAAAAAAAAATACCTATATTATCGAGGAGCTAAAGTGCTGTTCATTTATATTTAGGATGTGAATTCTGTGTCAAAGATAAATCAAGACAGTGGAATCTATAATAAAGAGAAATTAAATAATGAAAGAAATATATTTAGGTATTGCATGGTATTTATGGTATGCCTAATATATGCATATTTCTATGGCGGTTTTTTCCCTTATATGCTCTTATATTTGGTGATTTCTCTACCTATAATGTCAATATTACATCTTATCGTCATATATATATTTCTTAAAATAAGCGAACGACTGAATGAACGCGTATTTGTTAAAGGTGAATGTACATCATATTATTTATTAATACAAAACAGCAGTATTTTCTATATTCCTTATATCACCATAAATATGTATATTGAAGGCCAAATTATATGTAAAAACATGAAAAGCATGAAACTGTCGTTACCTCCTTTAACCACCCGTGAATTCAAATATGATTTGCCCCTTTACTATAGAGGAAGGTATGAAATAGGGGTTAAATCTATTGAAATAAGTGATTTACTTGGTCTGTTTACATTTAGATTCAGTCCGGCTGAACTAAAAAGCATCCTAGTAAAACCAAGAATAATAAAACAACTGTCAAAAAGTGATCCTAAAGCTCGAATAACCGAAGGCATGAAAGCTTCTGTTTATAAAGAAACCGGGAATGATGAGATCGTTAATATACGCGAGTATGAATACGGTGACAGTTACAGAAAGATTCATTGGAAGCTAACGTCCAAGCTAAATAAAGCTATGATAAAGGAAACAAAGAATGAGCTTAATAATGATGCAATTTTTATTATTAACCTTGATAAACATATGATCCTGGATGAAGCTACTTTATTAAAAGAGGATTGTTTAATTGAAGAGTTAATATCGAATATATACTATCATCTTAACCTTAATATTCCGATAAAACTGTGCTATTTCAAGCATGAACCCTTAAGCATCAGAGCTGCTGCAAGCCATAATTTTAACAGTATATATCAGCTTCTGTCAGAGGTAAAGTTTAATCAATCATGTGATTTTATTCAAATGATGGAGTGTTTTACTGAAAACGAACAAACTAGTAACTTAGTTTATATATTTACGGTAAAGCTTGATGCCCGAATGATTGACGAAATCATAAAAATTAAAAACAGAGGATTTGATATTGAATTATATTATATTGAATATGAGGGAGTCGAAGATGCGGAAAAGAAAAGTCAGGATATTTCCGAAGTCTTGTTTAAGAGCGATATTTATGCCTATAAATTAGAACCAATGCTAATACAGTTATATGGAGCCCAATCGGAGATAGTAAAAAGAAAAGATAATATAGGGGTGCAAGCCTATGAAGCGTAAGTTGAACGATCTTTTTCTTTTTGTTATTGGTTCATTGTATATTATAATATTAGTAAGCCTAATTGCTGTAATTGTCTACAAAAGGTTGCCGTT
>CAYWXN010000196.1:0-4301 GCA_964462075.1 uncultured Ruminiclostridium sp.
TTTTGATTCCCGGAATTATGGAGCATATAGAAAGAGCCGGCGTCCACTCGGGAGACAGCATATCCATGTATCCGCCTCAAAGCCTTTCATTCAAAATAAAGGACAAAATTGCAGATTATACTGAAAAACTGGCCAAGGCACTTAATGTAATCGGTATAGTTAATATTCAATATGTTCTTTATAATAACGAAATCTATGTAATTGAAGTAAACCCAAGGTCAAGCCGTACTGTACCCTATATTAGCAAGGTCACCGGAATACCTTTGATTAAAATGGCAACCCGTATAATGATGGGTAAAAAACTTTCGGATTTTCCTTATGGAACCGGTTTGTATAAGGAGAGAGATTTTGTGGCTGTAAAGGTTCCGGTATTCTCCTTTGAGAAACTCCATGATGTGGATACGGGCTTAGGACCTGAAATGAAGTCAACAGGTGAGGTTCTGGGAATTGCTAAAAACTTGCATGAGGCAACTTTAAAGGGACTTGTGGCATCGGGATTTGTGTTCCCTGAGTCGGGAAGCGGAATTCTCTTTACCGTGAGAGATACTGATAAGCCTGAATTAATAGAATTGGCAGATGGTTTTGAAAGGTTAGGTTACACATTGTACGCTACCGGAAAAACGGCTCTGTATTTAAATCAACACGCTATTGCCACCAATAGTGTCAAAAAGCTTAATGAAGGTTCTCCAAATATTATTGAGTTAATGGAGCAAGGTAAAATAAAAATGATAGTAAATACACCTACAAAGGGACGAAATGCCCAAAGGGATGGATTCAGAATCAGAAGAAAATCCGTTGAACGCTCTATTCCTTGTCTAACGAGCCTTGACACAGCCTTCGCCGTATTACATTGTCTTCAGACCGGGAAGAAACCCGAAGATTTTGATATAATCAATATTAGCGAATTAAAAAATTCGGGAGAAGACAGAGAACAATGAATAACAAAATTATTGTAACATATGGTCAAGACTTATGGAAAATGACCAAGGATGTCCTCAAAAAGGCAGAATTGGAGAAAATGATACCAAAGGGTTCACTTATAGGGATAAAGCCAAATTTAGTGGTGGCTAAACCTTCATCTTCAGGAGCAACAACATCGCCGATTATTGTTTCAGCGCTAATCGAATATCTAAAAGAGCACGAGTATGATAACCTTGTTGTTTTAGAGAGTTCATGGGTGGGAGACAGCACAAAAAGGGCTTTTAAAATCTGTGGGTATGAGGACATATCTAAAAAATATAACGTTCCACTTTTTGATATTAAGCAGGATACATATACGATTAAATCATTTAACGGAATGAATATGGAAGTTAGTGATAAAGTACTTTCATTGGATTTCCTTATCAACGTACCGGTATTGAAGGGGCACTGCCAGACATTAGTGACAGGAGCTCTTAAGAATATGAAAGGATGCATTTCTGACAGAGAAAAGCGGAATTTTCATACCCTCGGACTTCACAGGCCTATTGCTTATCTAAACAAGATAATCAAACAGAATTTTATTTTGGTAGATGGCATTTGCGGAGATCTTGATTTTGAAGAAGGCGGGAACCCCATACAAATGAACCGCATTTTCTGTGGTACCGATCCTGTATTGATGGATTCATATATTGCATCGAACATGGGGTATAAACCATATGATGTTAATTATATAAAAATAGCCGAAGAAATAGGAGTTGGCAGCTCTAATATCCAGAATGCCGAGATTATTGTACTTGACAAGGACGAGAGTATTGCAAAATTATCATCCTCACGAAAAGTACAAAAGCTTGCACAGTATGTTAATGCAAAAGACGCTTGCTCGGCATGCTATGCTAATTTAATACAAGCCTTGGCTAGACTTGATGACGAAGGCTTATTACACCGGTTTAAAAACAATTCCATTCTGATAGGACAGGGATACAAAACTCTTGAAGGTAGCGGGATTGGTATAGGAAAATGTACTGCCGGTATATGCAAAACAATAGGTGGATGCCCTCCGTCAACACCGACCATTCTTGATTTTCTTAAAAAAATGTAAAATAGCCTGCCCTTACCTGAATAATATTAAAGAGAGAGTAATTGATGATAAAACGTGAGTTATATGAAAAAGCCTATGAAATTCTTGATAGGGTGACTCCCATTCAATCAGATTGTGGAGCATTATGCGGCAAGGCTTGCTGCAATTCGACCGATGATGATTCAGGTATGTACCTTTTCCCCGGTGAAGATGTAATGTTTTCTGAGAGTCAGCCATGGCTAAAAATTGAACTGTCGGATTTTACCTATGGAAATAATAAGCCGGTACTAATTGCGATTTGTACAGACCAATGTCAAAGAGAACTAAGACCTTTAGCATGCAGGATTTTCCCTTTAACTCCATACATGACCCATAATGGGGCAATGAGCATAAAAATTGACTCGCGAGCTGTTCCGATGTGTCCTTTGGCTAAACAATTTACAACCGATGCATTGGATGAAACCTTTGTAGCAGCTGTTGCTAGAGTTTTTAGGTTGCTGGCTAAAGAGAAGGAAATCCAATCTTTTGTTTTAGGAATTTCAAGATTAATAGATGAGCAGGAGAGGTTCCTTAATCTTTTTACTTCTAATCATAAGGGGAAAAAGCAAAGAGGTGCTATTCGTAAAAAAAAGTATTAGTACTTACTGTCAAGAATAAAACATTATGTATTATTGCCAAAGCTTTACTATAAAGGGGTTAATGAGTAGAAGTAGTATTATCAATGCAATAAGCATTATCCTTGACAACCCTGTCTTTTTATCATACAATGGTCGTGACATATGTCATGGAAATTATCACGAAATCATTTCAAAAAAATTCAAGGAGGATCAAAATGAATAAATGCAGAATTACTGTATTAAAAAGAACTATTGACTCAGAGTTGGCAAAAGAGTATTCAAGTGACCCTCAGCTTGGGGCTTGCGACATCTATGCGGATGGGCAGGAATTTATTTTAGAAAAGCCTGATATGCCTGAAGGTTTTTGTTCATGGGCATGGGCGGATATTCAAAGAGATGTCATTTCAATAATGACGGGTGGCAATATGGACTGGGTAAACCGTGATGGAGTTCAGGTGGTATGCTGCACCGATGGCTTTAGACCCGTGGTATTTAAAGTAGAAAGAATTGTATAATATTTTAGTTCAATAGCAAATTTTCAGTTTTATATCAGCACTAATAAAAAGGCAGATGAAGGTAATGGTTGCTTTCTTATCTAAGTGTAAGAGAAAACTGTCATTAAGCAAAATTAGAACAAGCTTGAAAGCAAAGCTAATTGTAATTTTTGCAATTTTGACGATACTTCCAATTAGTATAGTCGGTGTTGTATCTTATACGAACTCTTTTTCTGCTGTACATGAAAATACAATTAATGCCACCACCCTGCTTGCCGACCAAGTGAATCAAAACATAATATTAACTTTTGGGATAGCTGAAAAATTTTTAAAGATTGGGGAGAATGAAGCTGTTATTGAATTTCTCAATAAAGAAAAAAATTCAGCAGAATACAAATATGAAAATGCAAAAAAAGTAAATGTTGTGTTTAAAGTATTTAAAGATGCTTTTGAGAGCGACAAGCAAATAAAAGGCATATACATAATAGGTTTAAACGGCAATAATATAAGTGATCGTCAAGGCGTATACAACCTGAGCGAAGATATAAAAGCAATAAATACAGTCAAGACCATAATCACAGAGCCGAATAAAAAGCATATCTTTTTAAATCAGCATATCGATTATTCCAGAGAAGAGTTGTATGGTGACGTGGTTTCATTGGGGACGGGCATAATAAGGCCGGTCACCAATGAATTATTAGGCGTTATTGTAGTGGACATTGATAAATCGGCTATAGAGGATATTTGTAAAGATATCCGCATAGGAGGAAATGGCTATTTTTCTTTGATTAGTTTGGAGAATGAACCGGTTTGTATTTTCAGCTCTGATCCCAACTTCAGCGCTGAGAAGCTTAATAAGTATAGAGATCGGATTAACATAGAGCAAAATGGCTATTTTACTGAGAAGACGAATGGACAGAAGTATTTTTATGTTTTTAACACACTAAGCAACACTGGATGGAAAATTATAGGTAAAGTACGGTTGCGGGATTTGATGCAAAGAGCTTATTCCATAAGAGCTATGACAATTATTGTCGTATTGGTCAGCATTATGTTCACTGCTATTTTATACTTTTTTATCTCGGAAAAGCTGACACTTCCCATTGTAAATCTAAAAGATAAAATGAAGCAGGCTGAAAAAGGTAATTTAACTGTAATAGCAGAGTGTAAAAACAAAGATGAGATAGCGGA
>CAYWXN010000197.1:0-4287 GCA_964462075.1 uncultured Ruminiclostridium sp.
ATTACCTGCGCACCCCCATAAAATTCATTATGCATGTCGGTATATTATGTAGAGGAACGGTTTTATCAACCACTCCCTTTTCTATTGCAGCCCTAGGCATTCCAAAAACAATACTTGTATTTTCATCTTGTGCAATTACATAAGCATCATTATTCTCTTTCAGCTCCAGCAAGCCTTTGACCCCGTCACTTCCCATACCCGTCATTATAACCCCAATGATATTTTTGAACTTTGTTTCCGATAAAGAGGTCATCATTATATCTACGTTTGGCCTTAACCCTCCGATGGGAGGATCCTTGGTAAGCTTAATCCTTATTTTATCGGTTCCACTGTCAAAGGTTAAATGGTAGTCTCCAGGTGCTATATAAATATATCCCGCCTTTAATTCCTCCATATCTTCCGCTTCCTTAACATTGAGCCTGCAGGTTTCGTTCAGCCTGGAAGCCAATGATGCGGTAAATCCCGGCGGCATGTGTTGAACAATTACTATAGCTGCCGGGAGATCTGCGGGAAATTCGGTCAGAATCTCTGAAAGTGCTCTCGGCCCACCTGTAGAAATCCCCAGAGCAACTATATATTTCAAGTCAGAAGAGGGTATTCGGCTTTCGACTATGTCATCAGGTTCTTTTCTTCTAACTTTATAAAATGTTTCTGTTTTTTTCAAGCTTTTATATGCAAGTTTTATTTTTTCAATAATTTCATTATGTTTTTTTGCCGAAGACATGTCAAATATATTATCGGATTTGGTTACAAAGTCAAAAGCGCCTAACTCTAATGCACGGATTGTAGCATTTGCCCTCTCTTTTGTAATGCTACTGACCATAATAACGCCATACGACCCCTGCTTCAGCAAATATTCCAAGCAACTTATACCATCCATCAGAGGCATCTCCACATCGAGCGTGATGACATCGGGTTTTAGATCCTGTGCTCTTTTTAATGCTTCAATGCCGTCTTTCGCTATGCCTATAACTTCAATATTCGGGTCCTGCACTAGAATATTCTGTAAAATTCGTCTCATTAATGCAGAATCATCTACAATCATTACTCTTATCTTTTCGTCATTCATTTGGTTGACCAGCCCTTTTTAAGCATTTTTCTCTGGGAGTCAAAAATAAAACTGATAACCTTTTCTCTGTCAAGGTCTGATATATCTATAAATTCAATCCCTGCTTCATAATGATACTTTCCTTTATCATGGACATTAATAACACGGACAATCTTTCCGACAAATCGAATATTGCCGCCCACATCGATTATTCCTTCCAAATGCCACCCATATTGTGGTTGCACATCTGTAAGGATACATAATCCGCCTCCGCTTATGTCCTTGGTTATAGCTTTTTTATACTCACCTCTGTCTTGATCTATGGTATCTTTTTCTTCAAATAAGCGGTATTTTAAATCTAAAATACAATCAAATCTAAAGAATAATCTTCTTTGCATATGCTCTGCACCTGATGTAGGGGCTATCCTTAACAGATAGATATTACCCGATACCCGGCGCTCGATTGCTTCGGCTTTAAATGTATACAATTCGCCACTTTTCTCATATATTACGCCCATTTCAACACCACGGTATACAGGAAAAATCCTTCCTCCCTTTATAGGAGCCAAAATCTCCATGCTACCATCAGGTAGTGATCGTTCGTACTGACTTACTAAAAGTGGTGAAACCCTTTCTCCATTACTATTATAAAGCTCAATTTCCAGTTTGTCTCCTAAGCTAAGCTTAATTGTTTCCATTAACAAACCTCATACCAATAAGTAATATTTGATTCTCAAGCTTCATTTAACCGAGTAATTCATGAGGTAATTATAACACAGTTCTCTCTTTCATACACCAAAAAAAGACAAAAGTTTTGAAATAAACCCCTTTGCTCCACCGATTTCCTCATGCGGCTTGTCTAAAAATAGCTTTTCTGCTATTTCTGTGATGTTTTTCGCGGCCTGACACTTTGGATTAACCAAACTAAAAGGTCTCTGCATCTTGACACTTTTTGTCACATTATCATCATATAATATATACCCAAGTTTTAATAATCTTAAAGATAAAAATTTTTCTGATACAACACAAAGCTTTTTTGCTATTTCATCAGCCTCCCGAACACTGTCGGCCTTATTAACCAATATATTTATCCTCTTCTTTTTGTCCCGGCGCGAAACCATCTTAACTAAAGCATAAGCATCGGTTATAGCAGTAGGCTCCGGTGTTGTGACAAGAAGCACATCGTCTGCAGCCATAATAAAACTCATAACATTTTGTGATAGCCCCGCTCCGGTATCAATAATAATTACATCAAAAAGCTTGTCTAATAAACCTATACTGCTGACAAATTTCCTGAGCTTTTTTCTATCCAGACGTATAAGTTCTTCAACACCTGATCCGCCCGAAAGAAATTTAATATTATCAGGCCCGTCAGTCAACACCTCAAAAATATTCTTTTCGTCATGTATAAGATCCAGCATGGTATATTTCGGAACAATACCAAACAGTACATCTATATTGGCCAGCCCAAAATCCACATCAAGGATTGCTACCTTAAGACCCATCCCGCTTAATGCTAAAGCGAGATTAACAGCAATATTGGTTTTCCCCACTCCGCCTTTGCCGCTGGTCACTGTTAAAACCCTTGCTTTTTTTTCGGGGCTTGCATCTGAAGCATCGATTTCCTGATTGCCGGTTTTCATATTCACTATTTTACGAAGCATCTCTGCTTGGTCATTCATTCGCCTTTCATCCCTCCCTCCTTGAGCCAGCTAATCAGTCGCTTTTTTCATCCAATAAGCTTGCCACAAGTTGCCTTACATTGGCTATATCTAAATCATCCGGGACGCTCTGGCCTGCTGTGGTATATGAAAGCGGCTTACCCGTCATATATCTGGCATTTAGGATGACCCCCGCAGCCGGTGACTCATCGAGTTTTGTAAAGAGAAGCTTATAATTCTTAATAAATGCGTAGTATTCTAAAATTTCACGAACCGCAATCCTACTGATGTTACTGCTTATAACCAGGTAGGTCTCGTCTGCGTTGGCCGCGCTTACTAAGGCTTTAAGCTCGTCAAAATGCTTTTTGTTCTTATGACTTCTTCCGGCAGTATCTATGAGAATTAAGTCATTGTCCCTAAGACTCTCTATGGCTTCCTTTACTTCACCGGGAGAATATACCACCGTAACTTTCAGATTTAATATTTCAGCATAGGTCTTCAACTGCTCCACTGCGGCTATCCTATATGTATCGGCTGTAATAAGGCCTACTTTTTTATGACGGAAAGTAAAGTCGGCTGCTATCTTGGCCATTGTTGTAGTTTTACCCACTCCTGTCGGTCCAAGAAAAATAGCAACCTGGGGCTTCTTCTCTTCTATAAGCTTAATAGGTTCAGGCTCGCCCAATGAAACGGTCAGAACCTTTGCGGCAAGTTGGAATACTTCCTCTTTCTTAAGACTCTGACCCCCGCGTTCTCTTATTTTTTCAAGAATTTTTTCGATTAATTTTGGCTCTACATCTTTTTCAAAAAGAGTGTTTCTTAGCTCTAAAAGGGGGTTTTCTTCTAATGCCGTGAAGCTTTCGCCTCTGTCATTTTTAACTTCTTCTATTTCTATATTTTCTTCTGCTGTTTTCTTTACCGCTGCATGCTCTTCTGCTTCTTTAGTCGTTACATCGGTAACTTCAGTCAATTCCGGCACTTTATTTGACTGAACAACCTGATATATTTTATCCAGCATGCTTTCCATATTTTTGACTTTGTCCTCAAGTTCGGAAATTTTCCGGTTCTCCTTGGTTTGCGCCGGATTTTCAGCTAACACATCTGCAGATTCACCTTTGGTATACCTTTCGCTTTGAACCGGAGTGGATCCGGCTACCGTCTCCGGTACCGGTATGTGTTTTTCAGGAGCAGGCTGAGGGTGATAAGCCCCATAGGCCGGAGCTTGTCTTTGATTGAAATTAGATCTGCCCGGCCGAACATAATCATCATCAATAGCGGCCACAACCTCGATCAACGGCTTTTTAAACAGACCCAGGAAACCTTTTGGTCTTACCTTTTTGCTGTTCATGATCACAGCTTCACTGCCAAGGTCCATCTTTACCTTGATCAAGGCTTCCTGCATATCCTTGCATGTGTACCTGCGAATCTTCATTCTTATTTATCCGACCCTTTCTGTTAAATACTGACCATACCGATTGCATTAACCTCTAAACTGGGATCCAGTTCGTTATATGATAAAACTGTAAGCCCGGGTATAGCATGTTCGGTAAGGCGTTTAAAATATAATCTTACTACCGG
>CAYWXN010000198.1:0-4274 GCA_964462075.1 uncultured Ruminiclostridium sp.
GCACCTACCATACTATAGTAACCGGTGTCACTATAAAGCCTCCATATAAGCTGATCGGTGGGTAAATATAAAGATGCCTCCCTCCACTTAGTTAAACTCTCAAGAAATGTTTTTGCTTTATTACCAGCCTGCCCGGCCTCGGTTTCAGAAAGCTTGATTAAACCGTCAAACAGCGGACCTTTGCGCATGGCAAGCCTTATATCGGCTAAGTCGTCTGTGGAAAAGGAGAAAATCGGCGACCTTAGCACCGCCAATAGCGGAATATCCTGATATGGGTTATCAATTATCTGTAAGAGGGATAGGACAACCTGAACTTCAGTTGTTTTGAAAAATCCGCTCCCTGTATCTGCAAATACGGGTATCCCGGTCAGAGCCAATTCTTCCACAAATACGTCTGACCAGTTCTTTGTTGTTCTCAATAAAATTACAATATCTCTGTATTTTAGCTCCCGATATTTCTTATTCTCCTTATCAAACACAGTAAAGGATTTGCCCGCTTCGGTTTCCATAAGCATTTGTATTCTTTTAGCCACCATTCTGGCTTCACATTGAATATTATCAAGCATTTCCTCTTCTTGGGGGGCTGCTGCTTCATCAGTGTTTTCCTCTATAACGTTATTAGCTTCGTCATCCCAAATACCTGTATTAATAATATGCAGCTCTGCGCTCCCGCCTGATGTCATCTTTTCCTGTTCATTTTCCGGAAACTCTGCGCCGGGGTTTAAAGCTTCATTTTCGGTGTAATCCAGTTCTCCGGCATTTACCGACATTATCTGACTAAAGATAAAATTCACCGAATCCACAACATTTTTACGGCTTCTGAAATTTTTATACAAAAGAATCTTTCTAAACGGTTCGTCTTTTTCAGTCGAATATGTATTATATTTTTCCATGAACAGCTCAGGTCTAGCCTGCCTAAACCTGTAAATACTCTGCTTAACGTCCCCTACCATAAATACATTGGGTTTTGGGCTGTCAATCTTTGATATCATGTTTATTATGATTTCCTGAACCATGTTGCTGTCCTGATACTCATCAACCATTATTTCGTCAAAACGCTCTCTGTATTTCAAGGCGGTTACCGACGGGTTAAGCTTACCACCCTGTTCCTTTGCCGAAAGGATTTCAAGACAATAGTGCTCTAAATCATTAAAATCCAATACAGATTTACCATTCTTTTTCTCGGTGTACTTTTTAGACAACTCCATTACTAAATTGGCAAGACATTTCATCTTGGTATAAAGAGCATTCAAATCACCCGAAAGCTCTGATGAAGTAGCATTTACGATTCTCTCTCTGAGCTTCTTGACCCGTTTTTTTACATCATCCCGTATGGTTTTAACTGTTTCCTGTTTGGATTTATCTGCCTCTTTATCAGCCCTGGGAAGAGTGGAAAAAGCAAATGTATCAATGCCGAAATACAAATCATCCCATACTGTTTTGGAATGCAATTTTTCGCCATTTTCTAAGAGCATAACAAGATTATTTACATTTGATAGATCCTCCTGATATACAGGCAGATACTTTTCTATTCCCAGCCCTGTTCTGATTATTTCCACAGCCCGGGTCAGCATCTCTCTCATACCCTCAAACTCGATTTTTACCGAAGCAATAAGTACCTTACCCCATATAGTAGAAGCAAAATCGGTTCCTTCGGGAATTTTTAATGCTTCTACCATTTCCTCCAGCCAGCTTTTTGGCCATGGACTGCTCTGTATAAAAGAATATAGATTCAGAACTATGTCCATTAGATTCTGATCGTCCCGATTGCCGCCATAGTTTTCTAAAAGCTCATAAAAGTCCTGATTGTCCTGTTTTTCATATTGCTCTTCAAAAATATCATTCAGGGCTTCAAGCTTCATTAAAGAGCTTTCTGTCTCATCGGCGATTCTAAAATTCGGATCAATGTTGATGTTTTGGAAATTACTTCGGATAACCTCGGTACAAAAGGAATGAATAGTGGTTATACTGGCCTTTCCCAGTAATATCATCTGTCTTCGTATATTAATCGAGCCCGGATTATCTTCTAAGTATTTAGATATGGCATCCGATATTCTTTCCCGCATCTCAGCTGCGGCAGCATTGGTAAAGGTTACTATCAAAAGCTTATCTATATCAACGGGATTTTTTTCATCGGTTATTTTCTTTATTATACGCTCAACCAAAACGGCAGTTTTACCCGCGCCAGCGGCAGCTGCAACCAGGAGATTGCAATTCCTTGCAGTGATGGCATCTAATTGTTCATTTGTCCATCTGGTTTCACTCATTTTGCTTCTCCTTAATGCTTTCCCATACCTCATCATTATCTTTATTATATAAAAGCCTGAAGGAATTTTCCTTTCTTGTGGCGTCAAACTGGCAAACAGGAAGATAGCTGCAATAGGCACATGCATTTATATCCTTCTTTTTATATGGCTTTATATCTGCATTTCCCTTCATTATCTCGGTGCCGATATCCTTTAACAATCCTTTTATGTATTTTCTTATAGCTTTGAATTGTTCCAAGGTTGCTCCTGAAGTATTTTTTCCAAGTACATCGCCCTTATTTACAGTTGCGGGTATGACCATGGACGAGCCTTCAATGGTATTATCCATCTCTCTGATTAGCTTAACATCTGCTAGGACCAAGCCCTTCATCCTCAGTTTTCTCATTATGGTATTCTCTATTTCTTCTTCAGAAAGGTCTTTGTTGCTCTTGATAATGGGATCATCAACTTTAAAATACAGCATACCTCCGGGGAAAACCGGACTTTCGCCCTTTTGCTCCTCACTTTCCCATATAGCATCCATATAGGTAATAAGCTGAATCTGTAAGCCGTAGAAAACATCTGACAGCTTAAAATCTTTTGTTCCCGACTTATAATCAATTATATTAAGATATTTTCCCTCCTGAGACTCAAAGGCATCTATTCTATCGATTCTTCCGGCTAATTGGATTTTTTCCCCCGAATCCAATTCTATTACAATAGGAGGGTATTTCTCCCTTTCACCAAACCCCACCTCGTAATCAATGGGGTTAAAGTTGCTCCTTCTGATATGCTCGGCAATAAGCAATACTGCTCTTGTAACCACTCTTTTAAGCCTTACCGTTAACGCAGTATATCGCTTTGATGCGGCTATCCCTTTTCCTTTCATGTTCTCGAGCATCTCATCTACAATTTCTGAGATTCTTTCTTTGCACCATTTGTCATCAAAGCTCCTCCAGGTTATATCTCCTTCTGATACCAGCTTTGAGAATTTTTCTATAACCGCATGCATAAATGTTCCTATGTCCGGAGGGCTAAGCCGATATATCTTTCGTTCCTTAGCGTTTAAGCCGTATTGAACAAAAAACGAGAATGGACAGGAGGTATACTTTTCGAGCCTTGAAACACTTGAATAAGCGGGATTTCCATATAACATCCGAATTTTTTCCTCACTTATTTTATCGGCTTTATTGGTATAACTAAAAGAATTTCTTATAGTATCAATGCTTTTTCCCCAATCATCATGGACCAAAAACCATCTGTAGACATCATTCCATAAAGGGCTGATGTCATTACCGTCAGCCTTTTGTCTTAATGATGCTATAAGCTTTTTAAATGTAGGCTTTTGTTTTGATATTTCTTCAATATCGAATTTATCAGGCGAAGAGGGAATTAAGTCGCTATGCTGAATTATCTTAGGAAAAAGCTTCTGCATGCGGGACACAATAATTGAGGGCGTCATGGTTTTTCCTTCGTTGTCTCCAACAGGCCAGCTTATTCTTAAATAATTACCTGCAACGGTAAGTGTCCTGTAAACAAGATATTGCTCATCAAAGGCTTGTGTTTTAGTGTCACTTGCCAGCTCAATACCTAAGTGATTTAATACCGAACGGTCCTGATCTGATAAAACACCTTCTATCAAAGCTGTTGAAGGAAAAATCCCGTCATTAACACCTAAGAGAAACATAGCCTTTATTTCGTGGCTTCTTGATCGTTCCACGCTTCCTACAAGCACCTGATCAAGGGCAGCAGGGATTGTCCCGATTCTGTATTCTGCCAATCCGATTTTTAGGATCTTACTGAATCGTTCAAGGCCGCAGGTTTCTTCACCCATAACCTCCACGGTCTGGTCCAGAACCTCCATGACTATATTCCATACCTGTGAATACTCATTGGCAAGGTTGATCTCGCCTATTTCTCTGAAATTATCTATACTTTTCTCTATGGTCTCGGGAATGCCAAGATCACATAAGAAATCATAAATTCCTGTACATAATTCTACAGCAGTTCTTCTGCCCTTTGTCTTAT
>CAYWXN010000199.1:0-4273 GCA_964462075.1 uncultured Ruminiclostridium sp.
AAACAACTCATGCAATGAGTTGTATGCCCGCTTTAAATCGCAGCAACCACGCCGCATAGTTACGTTTGACTGAATGCGGCAATCTTCATCTCCGCAATCCATGCTCCGTTTCACGCATGACATCGCAAAACGAACTCGTCGTTTTGCGCATATTTATGGTATAATTACCTTATGGAAAATGAAGTGACTTGTAATGAATGCCAATACTATTATATTACTTGGGATAAAAACTTTCCAAAAGGTTGCCGATATTTCGGATTTAAGGGGCGAACCATGCCGTCACAAGTGGTTAAAGCAGCCAGTGGTGAAGTATGTAAAGGATTTATACTGAAGACAACGCCTAAAAATAAATAGTTTGGTAAAACAAAACGGTCAGAATTAATTAAGAAAAAATAAGGAAGCTTAACATATAAGCCTCCATAGTTTTATTGACGATCCTCACAAATTATCAGCAGATACCGTGATCACAGCCTCTGCCGCATCCACCTCTTCCGTCAAAAATACCAGGACAGAAGCAAATTATAAAAACAATTATGATAATAATCCACCATATATTGTCTCCGCCGAATATGCCTCCTCTGTCGCAGCAGCAATCTTGTCTACAATTATCACCCATAATAACACCCCATCCTGATTCAGCCTTCTTCATCTTATGCAAAAGACTATCGGGGTGACACTTGTCTAGGCATTAAATCTCTTAAGCATTTCCTTATATAAATTTTTATATTCTTTAGCCGAATTCTCCCATGAGAAATCCTGATTCATACAGCTAATAACAAGTTTTTCCCATTCCGCTTTATTCCGATATATTGCAATAGAACGCGCCACCGCATCCTTCATTTCATGCGCATTGTAATTAGCAAAGGTAAATCCTGTACCTTCTTTTGTGAACACATTATAGGGTTTCACCGTATCCTTCAGACCTCCGGTTTCTCTTACTATAGGAACGGTTCCGTAACGCATGGAGAATAGTTGAGAAAGCCCGCAGGGCTCATATAAAGAGGGCATCAGAAACATATCACTTGCTGCATATATTCGTTGTGCCAATACACCGTCATATTTTATATTCGCCGAAACCTTGCCGGGAAGTTGGCTTTGGGCATATAATAAGAAGTCTTCATATTTCTTGTCTCCTGTACCCAATACAACGAATTGAATTCCCAGGTCAATAAGCTCCCACAGCATATTTTTTACTAGATCTAATCCTTTTTGATCTACAAGGCGTGATATGAATGATACCAGCGGTACATCGTCTTTTATATCCAAACCTAGCTCCAACTGAATCTTACGCTTGTTTTTGTATTTACCTGTTAAATCAGCTTGATCGAAATTTGCGTAAAGCCGTTTGTCGGTTTTCGGATTATTAATGGTATAGTCAATACCGTTAATAATGCCATACATATCATCGGAACGACGTTTTATGAGATCCTGAAGATTCTCTCCGAAAAAATCATACTTTATTTCTTCTGCATAGGTATGGCTGACAGTACTGATTATTGACGAATAAGAAAGTCCTGCCTTAAGGAAGTTTACATTATCATAGTATTCTACACCGTCCACATTGAAATATTTCCAATCCAGACCTAACAGGTCACCAAGAACATTCTTTGGGAAAACCCCCTGATATTTAAGGTTATGTATGGTAAACAATGTGTGGATATTCCGATAAAATCCATCCTCCGTATCCCGGTAATTAGAGTCTAGAAGAAGGCTAACCATGCCGGTCTGCCAATCATTAAGGTGAATGATGTCAGGTTTAAATCCTATTATAGGCAGAACCTCCAAAATAGCCTTACAAAAGAAGCTAAACCTTTCTCCGTCGTCATATAAGCCGTAGATGCCATTTCTGAAGAAATAATACTCATTGTCAATGAAGTAATATGTCACGCCGTCATAATCAAGCTTGAATACACCGCAATACTGTTTTCGCCATGAAAGTTCAACCTGACAACTTCCGATAAACTCCATTTTTGAGACATATTTAGTGTCTATTTTACCGTATTTAGGTAATACCACCCGGATATCAACATCCAAGTTTATAAGTGCTTTGGGAAGAGAACCTGCTACATCTGCCAAACCGCCTGTTTTAATAAAAGGCTCAACCTCAGATGAAGCCAACCACACTTTAATCTTTTCCATGGCATTCTTCCTCTCTCACAGAATAATAAAATATTTTTCATTAAATATTATACCACCTTCATCCATGCAAACACCAAATTGTAATAATGAATAAACTATTTTATAATACAAAAACTAAAGTCGGAGGTAGTTTTATATGGATGAAAAAAACAAACTGTCTTTTATCGCAAATAAATGCCGTACCTATGTCACCAATGCGGCTACCGAAATCAAAGAAACCATAACCGAGGGACAAATACCTTACACCTCGGATGAAGCCGTAGAAGAAGCACGGGATTGGGTAAACGACGGAAGTCAGCTTTAAAGCAGGGGGCATGCGCCCCCATTAATATGAACTACCTTATTTAATTAACAAAAGTGTAATTCATACCGGAATTATTGTCCCAATTTTCTGCCGAATCTTTAAAGGCTATATTAATGTTTTTTCCCTGCTCTATCGGAATAAGCGCCTTATAAGAGTCTTCGCCCTCTTTTTTAAACTGAAGAGTGGATACTCCCTCCCAATTTTGATTACTTCCAAAACCATACACGCCTTCAACTTCCTGTGCACCGCTTTTTGCAAGCAACCCGGAATAACTTATTTCTGCCTGTGTCTCGGATAGTTTTTCAAAGGCAACACCTGATTTGGAATACGATTGAATACCATACCTTGAAACATTACTTGTTAAATCTTCGGAATATTCTTCCTTAAAAGATTTACTGCTTTTTTTCTTCACATTGCTTTGCTTTTCGTTTTTAACATTGTTCGCCATCATTTCATCAAAAATACTCATAGACTAAATCCTCCTTTCAAATCTTTATTATTTGATTTTTTCATTTTTTTATTACATCATAAAATCAAATGAAGGAGTTGAAAAGTGCGGAGAGAAACCTTGTTCCCGCCTTAATGCGGTTAAACTGTATATATTTACAGAGAGGTGCCGTGAGTGATGTCAAATAGCGTCAGCGGGCAGACGACAAGCCTGCTTGTCGTTTTGGATTGGCGTAGCTACGCAACTAAGCTGCGTGGCTGCTGTGCGAGACAAAATACTTATATATATCGTTCTAACGTATAAATGCTTCAATAAGCTTCACAGCGTTTTCCACATCTTTCATATCAACAATTTCGGCCGAGTTATGAACATTTCTGGTGGGAATGGCTAAACCTCCTGAAGGAATTCCTCCTGCAGTGGTATGTATGCTCCCCGCATCGGTACCACCCTGAACCAGGATTTCAAACTGGTAAGGAATATTTTGTTCTTTTGCGCATCTAATCAAGCGGTCTTTTATCTCGGGGTGGGCAATAACGCTTCTGTCTTTGATCTTTATTGCAGGCCCGTCTCCGATATTAATAGTCATTGGTTTAGATTCAGGTGTATCTCCTGTTGTTGTGACATCCACGGCTAAAGCCATATCCGGCATAATCCCGTAAGCGGCTGTTCTGGCTCCTCTTAGTCCAACCTCTTCTTGTGCCGTAAATACATAATATATTTCATTTTCTGTCTCAGGCTGATTTAAAGCCGTTTGTACAAGAATAGCACATCCGATTCTGTTATCCATTGATTTGGATATTATTCTTCCGTTCTGTAAGATTGTTCCGGCTTCAAAAACTGCCATATCTCCTACATTTACAAGTTTTTCGGCATCTGCTTCCGATTTTGCGGCTATATCAATATACATTTTTTCAAGCTTTATGTTCTTAATGTCGTCGATGTTTTCCTCATGCCAAATAACACCCACAGTCCCATTTTCAAAGACTACACGCTTACCCAGTATAACAAAGGGATTAATCCCCCCTACACCGCTAAACCTTAAAAAACCCTTTTTATCAATGTATGAAACAATAATGCCTATTTCGTCCATATGGGCTGCTAACATGATCTTTTTACCGGTGCCTTTTTTTATACATATAAGGTTTCCCAAGGCATCTGTTTTAATCTCATCAACCTTACCTTTTAGTATATCGCTTATTAAAGCAGCAACTTTCTTCTCATTTCCCGATGGGCCAAAGGTACGTGTAAGTTTATTTATCATATCAAACATTGACTTTTCCTCCTTGTTCGCGATAAAGAGTAATGGATGCCGGAAGCGTCTCCAGAAATTTCTTAGCCAGCTTTATCATATTTTCAAAATCATTAATATCCATAACAGATAC
>CAYWXN010000200.1:0-4268 GCA_964462075.1 uncultured Ruminiclostridium sp.
CTAAAGGTTCCATAATGCGTAAAACTTTTATTTCTTCTTCGGGTACAGACGATCTCTGCCGCCAATCCACTTTCTTAAGACTTCAGGAATAATAACGCTTCCGTCTTCCTGCTGATATTGTTCAACTATTGCGGGAAGCAATCTGCTTGTAGCAAGGCCGGATGCATTAAGAGTATGGGCCAACTCTATCTTTTTACTGTCCTTGCGGCGGAACCTTATATTTCCCCTTCTAGCCTGATAATCATAAGCATTAGAGCATGAGCTGACTTCCTTATAATCATTCATGCTTGGGATCCATATTTCAATATCATAGGTTTTACCCATACTTGCGCTGCAGTCCTGTGCGGCCAGCTTACTGACCTGATGATGAAGCCCAAGACCCTGAACTAGACGCTCAGCCTTATTGACCAATTCGTCCAATGCAGCCTCGGATAGCTCAGGTAATGTATACTGGAACATTTCTACCTTATTAAATTGATGGCCTCTTATCATACCTCTTTCCTCGGCACGATAGCTTCCTGCTTCCTTACGGTAACAGGGGGTATAGGCAAAATACTTTTTCGGCAGCTCTTCTTCATTTAAGATCTCATCCCTATGATAGTTTATGAGTGCAGTTTCTGCCGTAGGAAGAATGAACTGCATTTTGTCATTGACTTCTCCGCTTTCAACTTTAAATACATCATCTGCAAATTTAGGGAACTGCCCGGCTGTATAACCGCATTGATAGGTCAGTATATGCGGTGGCAGCATGAATTGATATCCGTCTTTAAGATGCTCTTCAATGAAGTAGCTTAAAAGTGCCCACTCTAAAAGAGCGCCATCACCGGTATAGACCCAGAACCCGTTTCCGCCTATCTTCACCCCGCGCTCATAATCGATCAAACCCAGTGAGGTGACCAAATCAACATGATTCTTTGGTTCAAAATTAAATTCGGGTTTTTTACCAAAGGTACGAACAACTTTATTGTTTTCTTTTCCTCCGGCAATAACATCATCAGCGGGAAGATTAGGCAGAGCCGCTAAAAAGTCATTGATTTTTATTTCAACATCCTTAAGCTCATCATCCATAACCTTGATCCTATCAGCAATTTCCTTCATTTCTGCTTTTAACGGATTTACATCTGTGCCCTGCTTGATCAAAACGGGTATTTCAGCAGAGACCTTATTCTTTTTTGCTTTTAATTCCTCTGACTGAGAAATGATACTTCTTCTTTTTTGATCCCAGGACAAAAGCTCGGTAAAGTCCACATCATAAAGTCTTTTCTGAAGGGCTGATTTTATCTCTTCAGGATTATTTCTTATTTTTTGAATGTCTAACATAGAGTGTCTCCTCTCCTTTATATAAACATGATTATTGTTTCGTGGCTAAAGCCTTATTTAACGCTTCCTTTTCTTCTCTTGAAAGCTCTCTGTTAGATTGTCCGTTTATTATTTCCTTAGAATACACATAAGAATTCTCTCTTGTATATATTCCGGTAATAACAAGACCGTTTTTTTGATCATTAAGAACGGCAAATGAAAAGCTCATATTATTTGAAATGTTTTCAAAGGCATTGTATGAAACCATTCCAAAATGTCGAAGACAAGTCGGCATTTGTTTTTCTAAATCTGAAAGCCTGATCTTAATATTTCCTTCCAAATCATTTTTTACTTTATATATTTCATCAGAATAAGAAACCATTAAATCTTCAACATTTTTTTTACTGAGCCCTTTAATTAATAATTTATATTTTTTTGATAAACTTGTAAGTCTAAAATGATTTATCAAAATCAGAATTAAACATAAGACAACCAGACCTGCACAAATATAAATAAAATAGTCTCCCATAATTCCTCCTAAGAGTGATTTTCTCTAAAGCTTGTTATTTTGCGTTCTAACGCATTTTTTCCTTTTAATATGATAACATATTATTGTCTCTTAAATAATTAAATACCGAACGAAATAGGCCTATGCTTTATTTGTCATAATTTAACAACATTTCTATAATTCTATCGAGCTCATCCTTAGAATAAACTTCAAATATTATTTTCCCTTTTTCTTTAGCTCTAATTAAATTTATCTTTGTTCCATACACCGCCCTTAATTTTTCTTCCAATTCCAAAATCTCTATTGATTCTTTTGTCATTGCTTTCCTTGTTTCTTTCTTTTTCTTGGGTTTACTCTCCGATGCTGCAAGTTTTTCACTCTCTCGGACAGTGAAGTTTTTTTCAACGATAGTATTTGCCAGTTCATTTTGCCTCTTCGCATCTGTAATGGTAATTAAAGTTCTGGCATGTCCGCTGGTTAATCTACCGTCGGAAATCATTGCCTTTATTTCATCGGTTAGTGTGAGCAGTCTCACAGAGTTTGCGACAGCTGCTCGGCTTTTTCCCACAGTCTTTGCTACCTCTTCCTGAGTCATTGAATATTCATCAATGAGCTTCTGAAAAGCTTCTGCCTCTTCAATGGGATTCAGATCTTCTCTTTGAAGATTCTCAATAAGGGCTATCTCCATTACTTCCCGAGAGGTAATGTCCTTAATTATTACAGGTATAGTCTTTAACTCTGCCAGCTTTGCCGCGCGCCATCTTCTCTCACCGGCAACTATTTTGTAATGTGTTCCTTCGCTGCGAACGATAATAGGTTGAACAACACCATGATCCTTTATAGATTCAGCCAATGCTTCCAACTTTTCCTGATCAAAAACTTTCCTGGGCTGTTGGCTGTTTGGCTCCACTTCGTTAATTCTAACTTCCATTACGCTGTTTTTTGCATCCTCAAGAGCGTTTGTTGAGCTTATAAGTGCTTCTAACCCTTTTCCTAAACCCTTTTTCATTCCCTATATTTCCTCCGAACTTAATATTACCTCATCTGCCAATTCCATATAGCATTCAGCACCTTTGGATTTTTCATCATATAGAATAATAGGAAGACCATAGCTTGGGGCTTCGCTTAGGCGTACGTTGCGTGGAATTATAGTACGGTAAACCTTATTGCCGAAATACTTTTTAACTTCTTCTACTACTTGAATCGAAAGATTTGTTCTGGCGTCAAACATTGTCAACACAACTCCCTCGACTCTCAGGGACTTGTTCAAGTGCTTTTGTACAATTTTTACTGTATTCATTAATTGGCTAAGCCCCTCAAGGGCATAATACTCACATTGAATAGGTACCAAAATTGTATTGGCGGCTGTCAAAGAATTAACCGTTAAAAGCCCAAGAGAAGGCGGACAGTCTATCACTATAAAATCAAACTTTTCTTCTATTTCGTCAAGAGCAAGTTTTAATCTGGTTTCTCTTGATAATACCGAAACCAACTCAACTTCCGCACCGGCCAGATTAATGTTTGAAGGAGATAGAAACAGACCTTTTATCTGTGTTTCGACCATAGTATCTTCTATTGGTACTTCGTTAATGATAGTATCGTATATTGAGCTTGTTACTGTGTTTTTATCTATACCCAGACCACTTGTTGTATTTCCTTGCGGATCAATATCAATAACAAGAACCTTCTTGCCCTTTACTCCCAAGCAGGCGCTTAGATTTACTGCCGTTGTAGTTTTTCCTACTCCGCCTTTTTGGTTAGCAATAGCGATTATTTTAGCCATATAGCACCTCGTTCATTAATAATTACCCGGAATAAGGGCTGTTTCTTAATAAATTATACCATAAACATACTGCAAAACGAGCTTGCTCGTTTTGCGTGGGATAAATCCCAGCAAATGCTGATGAAATCGCATTTGCAGTTTATGGTGTAACATGGCCACATTCGTATTTTGCATAGCAAAATACTCTTGCTCGGCTCTGCCGAGCATATTCAAAGCTTCGCTTTGAATATGCTTGTGGACATATTATACCATAGATAATACAGGCATAGGTTATATTATACAATATAAACAATAATAAATGTAGTATTGTTTCACGTGAAACATTTAAATTTGTTCTTTGTTTAACTGAGCACAGATCGCAAACTAGTATGAGTAGGCAATGGTGCGCATTAGCAGGCATTTATTATCCTTTCGCCATCGAAGGATCTATTGCATCTGATATTTGGCGGCTGCAAGAATCTCATTTCGAACGCCTCTAAGCACCTAGCTCTATAAGATCAATATCTCCGGTAAGAGACATTCCTCCGCCAGACTGTGCGAAAACTATCAATAGTATTAAATCTATGCAAGTATAGCGGCTGTAGCTTGCTGCGATTTAGCGCTCCGTGCCAACATCCTGTTTCTATGTCGCAAAACGACTCAATTGAGTCGTATGGCTACGCAATCCAAAACAACTCA
>CAYWXN010000201.1:0-4235 GCA_964462075.1 uncultured Ruminiclostridium sp.
TGAAAAGGGAACACAGCACCTTAATGGATCTGATGCGGAAGGGTATGTCAGATTCCGGCAAGGATTTGACGAAAACGGTAATTTTCAAAACTATGGAGATATATTCAGGAAGAATAACCAGAACAGATTTATAAAAGCCTTTATTTCTCAGCACGTAACACTAAAGAACTTGGGGAGGCTTTCAAAAATTTCTGAGATAATAAGTTCTAACATTAACACCAGTGTAAAAGGCTGGGATTCGATTGTAAATTATGGTGCTTTGGCTGAAGAAGCATTAAACAATAAATACCCTATTGAAAATTACAATCTGGAGTTTACCGATAAAAATATAGACGGTTCTTCATATGTATTAATAAAGACAAAAAGCAAATAAAAGCATGCGTTTTATAAATCCTTTGTTGTGTTTTTTCTACAAAATGTGATAAAATGAATCATAGAAAATTATGTAATTTATAATAATTTGTTTTACTTAAGATCTGTTTAATTTACTAAAAGATAAATATCAACCGGAGGACAGGGTATGAATTTCTCCAAAACAAGAGCATCGTTTTTTGATGTTAGAGGACGTTTTTTTTCGATATTCATTACTCTCATAGTCAGTTTATTATTGTATTTCATAGTTGAACTGATCGGTAGATACTTTCTCATCTCACAAATCTTGGTTGAAAATAATATCTGGCATAGAATTCTTGAAGTCTACCTATTAATTGTTTCATTTTCAATTTTTTTAATTTCTTATTATACCTATCCTCAGACAAAAGAAAATCGTTTACTCATGGTAGGTTCTACCTTTTTAATCGGCGGCATATTATATTGGTTTCAAATACTGGATATTCCTTCTTATTTAGGTTCCGGATACGGAATAAGCAGCCCGAGATTTACATTGATACTGTGTTTGACCATACGAATCATTAACGGTATTTGCTTTTGCCTTCTAACTACAGTCAGATTCAAAAACAAATATGTTTTAAAAAGAAGATATCTGTGTTTGTTTTCGATAATAATAGTGTTTGTATCTTATGCCATAATAAGCAATCCATTGATAAAACAGGAATATTTAATTAACGATTCAGGACTGACTCTTCTGAGTATATGTCTGCTGGCTGCCTCTGCTTTCCTATATATTTATGCATTATACTATAATCTGAAAAAATATATAAAAACAAATGAATATGTATTAAAGATATTATGCAGTGGTTTCATTCTTTTGTTTTTCAGTGAAGTATCATTGATTGGGATGAACAAGACTTTTGATTTAAATAGTGCTCTAAGCCAATTATATATGGCTGTTTCCTATGGGATACTGTTTTATGCTTTCTATATAGAAAGCATAAAACAACCATATGTTGAATTATCCAAAGCAAAAGAAGATCTCGATGGATATCTGTTAGAAATGGATAAATTGGTTGATAGACGTACTATTGAATTGAGAGGTATGTACGAAAAGCTCATGGCAGATCAGGAGATAGCCAGGGGAATACAGTTATCTATGCTTCCAACGGGGTTACCGGGAAATGAATATATTGATTTTTCGGCCGGTTATGTGCCCGCTGAAAAGCTAAGCGGTGATTTCTATAATGTATTTAAGATAGATGAAACTCGCTTTGGAATTTGTGTCGGAGATGTGTCGGGCCATGGAGTATCAGCCGCAATGCTATCAATTTTTACATTTCAGAAGATGCAATCTCTTTTGGAAGAGACGGCAGGCCAAGGAATTAGTATTCCTTCAATGGCGTTGACTCATATTTATGAATCATTTAATTCAGCTAATTTCAATGATGACATGTATATTGTAATGTTTTATGGGGTATTCAACACCCAAACAGGCATACTTTCATATGCTTCAGGAGGTCTCAACACAGCTCCATTGCGGATAAGGCCTGATGGATCAGTTCAAGAACTCGAAAACGACGGGTATGCAATTTGTAAACTTGGAGATTTATTAAAACCCAAATTTGTTAATCGCCAAGTCCTTCTCTTTCCGGGAGATAAGCTTTTGTTATATACAGACGGTTTAGTTGAAGCTCGTAACTCCGACAATAGTGAATATTCTATCAAACGTTTAAAATCAGCTATTTTAAAATATAATAAATGGGGAATTAATCATCTGACTGAGGCTATAATAAACGATGTAAAAGAATTCGTTGGCGGTAAGAAACCGGCGGATGACATTACATTGATTGCAATGGATGTGTTGCCTCCGTTCTAGTCATAATTTTTCAGTAAATTTCATTAAAAAGTGAAGTTGTTGCCTATCCGTTTTGATCCTTTAATAATGGACATAATATCCAGTATATGCTAGACTTATTGTTATGAGCCTTATAGAAGGGTTAACAGATGTACGGAGGTAATAACATGAGTATCAAGGACTCAAAAACAAAAATGGGTTTATGGCTTTCTACTTTCATTTCTATGGCTGGCTTATTATTAATTGTTTTTATCGCATATCTAATTGAAATTACTATCAGTACTAATCTTAACAAAACATTGTTAACCATTATTTCAGTGATAATTGCACTTATTCCTCCATTGCTATGGCTATCGATTTTTTATCGGCAGGATAGGTTGAATCCGGAACCAAAGAGCTTTGTATTTAAGACTATGTTACTGGGGGCCCTAGTTCAAAAGGCAATTTATACACCTATTGTAGCCCTTGTTTTCTCCGGTAGTAACAGCGGCATCACATCTATTGGCAGCAGACTTATTGTTAATATTATATTGATAGCAATAATTCAAGAATCAATCAAATTAATCTCGGTAAGATACAGTATTTATCCCAGTAAGGAATTTGACGAAGTAATTGACGGAATAATTTACGGATCCGCATTAGGACTGGGGTTTGCCGCTATGACCAGTATTGAAAATATAATTACTTCCGGCGGCGCCATGCTTACTAATGTTACCGCATTGGTAGTTATAGAGACATTTGCTCATGCCAGTATTACAGGATTAAGCTGTTATATTTTAGGCGTTTCAAAATATAGAAAATTTAAACTTTTCAGATTACCGTTGGCTGTAATTATTGCTTCTGCTCTTAATGCAATAACCCAATTCCTTCTTAACGCTGTTGTAAGGCGTGGCTTTAAAATAAACTATATTTTGGGTCTGATACCCGCGGCTGTGGTTGCGTTCGTAGTTTTCGGAGTCTTGGTATTTCTGTCATCAAAACACGAGAAAGAGGATGACGGTATTGCCAAAGCGCCTATTGAGCCAAGGAAAGCTCTAATTGGAATGATTCCGGTATGGGTTATTTTTGCTCTTACCCTTTGCGCCGGAATTCTGGTCAGTAATGCGGCTTTAAAAAATGATGTTTATACAGTTGACAATATTATTGAAGTCAATTATCCGTCAAATTGGATTGAATCCAAGAGCGAAACAGAGATTTTTAAGGCAGCAGATATTAATAAGGATTGCGGAACCAACTTTATTAGCGTAAAAAAGGTCCCTCTGGACAGCATGATGAATGTCGAGACAAAAACCGAGGAAGAAAAACTGCAAAATGCGGCAGCGGCATGGTCAATAAAGGCAGGTAGAACAAATAGGTTCTATCAGGCTGAAAATGGTTATTATCTCGATACCAAAGGCAAGGAGACCTATATAATAAACTATATTTATATCACTAACAAACAAATCACTAAGGGAGAAATAAATAAGCCTGATATCGGCTACGGCAGAGATGTTCTTAGTATCGTGAATAATGATTTATATATTATTACGTTATCAACAAGTTATGAGAATTTTGTGCTCAATGATAATAAATTAGCTGATTTAGACTATACATTTAACATAAACTGACGGCTTTTTAGAATAAATGATTGGAGTGATTTTTAATGTTTAAAAAGAAATTACGAAAGCATCAATTGATTATAACAGCCGTCATAATTTTGATGGCTACATTGTTTGCATCGTGTTCTTTAGAAAAAGAAGATGAAACACCACCTACAACGCCTCTGCTTACTATATCAAGTGTTAATGCTGATTCTGTCGAGCTCGCATGGAGCGAGAGCTATGATGATGTAGGGGTTGACGAGTACAGGCTTTACAAAAACAGTGATGCTATAGCAAAAATAAGTGATACAGAGTATAAAGACAAAGATGTGGAGAGCGGAGAAGAATATGAATACTATGTCGTGGCATATGACAAAGCAGGTAATCGTTCTTCAAAGAGTATAAAACAAAATGTTAAGATTGCAGGTGAACAGCCACCAGATCCATCACAGAATCCACCGGAGACT
>CAYWXN010000202.1:0-4176 GCA_964462075.1 uncultured Ruminiclostridium sp.
CGTTACAGATGTTACGGTGTCGCGGCGTATGTACCGCTCAGGCGAAAGCGAGTACTATCTAAACAAAACTCAATGCCGTTTAAAAGACATTCAAGAGCTTTTTATGAATACCGGTGTAGGCCGTGAAGGCTATTCAATAATAGGTCAGGGGCGTATTGACGAGATTCTCAGTACCAAATCCGAAGACCGCAGAGTAGTTTTTGAGGAAGCTGCAGGTATAACTAAATACAAAGCACGTAAAAAAGAGTCAGAGCGTAAGCTGGAAACAACAAAACAAAATCTTGTTCGCATTAATGATATTTTAATTGAATTGGAAAGCCAGTTGGGGCCTCTTGCCCAACAGGCCGAAACCGCACGCCGTTACATTGATCTGAGCAATGAGCTTAAAGGCATAGAAGTAAGCTTGTTTTTGGATACCATAGACAAACTGAAGAGCAAGCTTGATGAAGTTGAAGATCAAACTCGGGAAATAAGAGAGCAGATCGATGAAGAAAACAGAAGAATAGAAAATATCAAAAATAAAAACCGAAGTAAAAACGAGCGGCTTGAATTCTTGAAATCAGAGATAGAGGAGCTTAGAAGCTTTATCCACAATATTGACAGTGAGATCGAAAAGAATGAAGGGCATGTCAGACTTTGTGAGGAAAAGATATATCATCTCACCGCCAATAACGAAAATTACGGGAATGACATAAATTCTATAAAAGAGCGTATGTCAGCTCTTGAGTCGGATATTGAAAAGAAAAAGAATCGGTTGCGCCAAATGTCACGGGATGAAGAGCGCTTTGCCGAGCTATTAGCCGAGGCAGAAGAGATTCTGGCAGGTATCGTTGCACGCTTAGATGAGGGTGAAAAGCTGGTCGAAGAAGCCAAACAGGCCATTATGGACAAGCAGGACTCTTTATCTGATTCTAAAATACGACTTAATAATCTAAAAAATGATACTGAAAACTACCAACAGCTAAAATCAAGGCTTGCCGAAGACATACGCCAATCCACTCTGGAAATCGACCGTGAAGGTATGAAGAAAGAAGATTTGGATACTTCATTGAGGAAAACCAGAGAAGAAATAAATATGTCTAAAAACAGGCTTAATGAATTAGAACTCAAAAAAGGGGAAATTCAAAAAGCACTCAATGAGCATAAAACTCAACAGGAAAGTATAAGTCGTTCATACAATGCTTTGGAGTCTCGAAACAGAGTTCTCCTTGACATGGAAGAGAGTATGGAGGGTTATAGCCACAGTGTTAAGGCAATAAAAAGAGCGTGTGATGAAAATAAGGCTTTCGGGAAAGGCATACACGGACCCGTAGCCCAGCTTATTACAGTAGAAGAACGTTTTGAGACTGCCGTAGAGATTTCCTTGGGGGCAAATCTTCAGAATATTGTTACCGATGATGAATTCGCCGCAAAACGTTCTATAGAGTACTTGAAGAAGAATAACTTCGGCAGAGCTACATTCCTTCCTAAGTCTGCTATTAAACCTCGTACATTGGATCAATCTCAGCTTGACAGAGTGCGTCAAATGCCGGGATTTGAAGGGATTGCATCCGATAAAGTTAAATGTGACAAGCAATTTTCAGGTATTATACTAAATCTTCTGGGCAGAACTGTGATTGTAGATAATTTGGATTCGGGAATCCAAATGGCCAGACAGTTTGATTACTTCTTCCGTATCGTAACCCTGGAAGGTGAGCTTATAAACGCCGGCGGATCTATGACTGGAGGTAGTACCGGCAGCAAAGTATCAAGTATAATCGGCCGTAACCGCGTCATAAAAGAAAACGAGTTTGAACTTAAGAAAACACGTGATAAACTCAAAAAGATTGATGATGAAATTAAGTCTATAGAAATAGAACTCGGTAATATTAATATTGCATATGAACAGGAACAAAAAGTACTGTCGGAGCTTGAACTGGTAAGATTAAGGGATGAAAACCATGTGGCTGCGATATTAGATAATGTCAGAAAAATAACTGCCAGGATGGATATGCAAAAGCAGCAAAACAATGAAATAGACGAGCAGATAAAAGAAGTCAGGGCAGAGAGTGATAAGGAATCTATAAAGGCAAAGGCTATAGAAGATGAAATACAGCAACTGAAGGCCAAAGTACAGGCTAACCAGCTTAAGAACAAGGATGAGCAGCAGAAGCGGGATGAGCTTCATACCGATATAAATGATTATCGCGTATCGGTGAACTCAATAATAGAAAGTAAGCAAAGTGTTTTAGAACAGATTGAAATGCTTAATCAGGAAAAAAACAGCAATACCATGAGTATGGCAAAACGCGAAGAAGAAAAGAAACGTAATCTGGGACGCATCGAAGAGCTGCAAGCTGAAATTCAAGGCGTTATGAAAAAAAATGTCAGCCTAAAGGAAGAGAAAACCGGACGTGAACTTAAAGCCGAGGGACTTGCCGAGGAAAGAAGAGTTTTGGAAGAAGAGCTTTCAGGCATGTTAGACAGAGTTACTGAGCACAACAGCACCATTATTACTCTTCAAGAGGGGCAAGGCCGAATCGAAGCTAAAAAAGCAAAGATGGAAAGTGAACTTGAGACATTCCAAAACAGGCTTTGGGATGAATATGGTCTCACTTATGGAAATGCTCTTGAGATAAAATGTGAAATTAGTAATGTTAGAGCGACACAGAACAGAATTAATGATATAAAAGCTGAGATAAGAGAGCTAGGTCCGGTTAATGTAGCGGCTATAGAGGATTACTCAAAAACAAAAGAGCGCTATGGCTTTATGAAAGTTCAGCATGATGACTTAACCAAGTCGGAAGAAAAACTGAGACGCGTTATTCAGGAAATAACCAATGTAATGAAAAAACAGTTTGCTGAACAATTTAATATAATAAATAAGAATTTCGGCGTGGTCTTCAAGGAGCTTTTTGAAGGCGGTTTTGCCGAGGTTCGACTTGCAGATGAAGAAAATGTTTTAGAAAGCGGAATTGATATAATAGTACAGCCTCCGGGAAAGAAGCTCCAGAACATGTTGCTGCTATCCGGCGGTGAAAGAGCCTTAGTGGCAATAGCCCTTATATTCGCTATTTTAAGGATGAAGCCGGCTCCTTTTTACATATTGGATGAAATAGAGGCATCGCTGGATGATGCAAATGTATATAAGTTTGCTGAATATCTCAGACGATATACCGACAAGCTTCAGTTTATAGTTATTACGCACAGAAAAGGTACTATGGAAGCCGCTGATATCCTGTATGGTGTTACAATGGAGGAACATGGTATATCTAAGGTCGTTTCCTTGCGGATGGATGGCGGTATGAAGCAAAATGCGGGATAGCAAATTGTTATGATGAAAGGATAGTAGTATGGCTAAGGATAAATGGTTTGGATGGGGTAAAAAGAAGGATGCAGATAAACAGGAGGAAACTCTTATTCAGCCTGCTGATGAAAATATAACCGTTGAAGAAGATATTGATATAGAGCAAACTGCACCCGAGAATGCAAAGGTGGGTTTTTTCGGAAGGCTTAAAGAGGGACTAAAAAAGACAAGAGACTCTATAACACATAGAATCGATGAAGTGCTTGTGTCCTTTGGCAAAGTGGATGAGGAGCTTTTTGAGGAACTCGAAGAGATCTTGATAACATCAGATATGGGAATGAATACTTCACTTAAGGTGATAGATGAGCTTAGAGAAAAGGTTAAAGCTGAAAAAATAACCGATACAAAAGTTGTGCGTTTAGCTATAAAAGAGATAATCGCATCTAAGCTTAACGATGAGAATACCCAAATGAAGCTTGATACCAAACCGTCGGTTATAGTAATTATCGGAGTAAACGGTGTAGGTAAAACAACTTCTATAGGTAAGCTGGCCTATTATCTTAAAAATCAGGGTAAAAAAGTTACCGTTGCCGCCGCTGATACCTTCAGAGCAGCTGCCATAGATCAGTTGGAAATATGGACCAATAAAGCAGGTGTTGAACTGATAAAGCACACCGAAGGGTCAGATCCATCGGCAGTTATTTTTGATGCTGTCCAGCACTGTAAATCAAAACATTCTGATATTTTAATATGTGATACTGCCGGAAGACTTCATACAAAGAAAAACCTTATGGACGAATTAAAGAAGATTTTCAGGATTATACAGAGGGAACTACCCGACGCTGATATTGAAACGCTTTTGGTATTGGATGCCACAACAGGTCAGAATG
>CAYWXN010000203.1:0-4175 GCA_964462075.1 uncultured Ruminiclostridium sp.
TTTTAGATGAATTGGTTACTGAGAGTAATATTAAGTTCAGGACATAAATATGAATTAAGTATTAAGACCTGTATGTCTAATTCTATTCTATTAGAAGGGGTTGTGTGATGTGGCCTCAAATGAAAATATAAGACATCTGTTAAAAAACAGTATGGGTATCACTACTTGTATCTGGTATAAGAATGGACTTTTTATGAGTTTGTTGGATAAAGAGAATAGATGGGGACCTCCATTTTTATTGTCTGATACTTCAACTTCCGATTTTTCGGCTCTGCTCGAAACAACCGATGTTATAAGTACCTGTTATGTAGATTATTCAGGAAGGCTTCTTTACATGAAATCCTGTGAAGAAAAAAAAGAGCCGAAGGTTCTATTGGAGAGTCGTATTGAGGGCTATTCACCGTATAATGTTCGTCTTGTTGAGGCCGATGGATTCATTCATGCTTTTTATATCGTATCCCACAATCGCAAACAGCTACTGACATACCAAAAAATTGAGGATCCGGAAAGCATGATTCCCGAGGTTGAGGGTGTAATTATCCGTGAAGGACAGAGCTATGCAGTATGCACAGACGATGTAAATATTCACCTGTTTTTTCTCACAGATGTTCAAGGTATAAGCCTTTTAGTAAATAGAAAAATTTATGGCGGCAAAGCATCAAAGCCTATTACCACACCGTTTCCCTACAGCCCTTCCCTTAGGCTGCAGTCGGTTATAGCTGATGATGGGCTACTTTATATTTTAGCTTCCCCCGATGATGGCCAAGATGTTAGTGTCATATATAAATTTGATCCCATCCTGAATAAGTTTTCTAAGGGGCTTGAGGTTTACAGCAGCTCTTCTGGACAGGGAAGTGACAGCCTTATTTTAGTCAATAATACTCCATATGTAGTGCGCTCATTGAAGTCATCCTTTATACTTTCAAGAATCAGCCGGGATATGAAAAGCATAGGTGATGAGGTCAGAATTGATTTGGCAGGACGTGATATCCCATTGAAGTGCAAATATCAGTCAAACTACCAAAAGGACAGAGCGTTTAAATGTGACCTTACTCCAATGCTCTTCGGAAACGGTCTCCATTTTCCTTTTGACTTGAAAACGCTCATATCACAGAAAGTCGAGAATGAAGCAGATGATAAAAAAGCCTTTAATGAGCGCATTCAAGAGCTCGAGGGGCGCATAGAATTTCTCGAAAATACTATACGAGAAATCCTCAGACCTTGACTTAGTTCTTGAAGGCTTTTCGACAGTATGTTAGCATATGAATAGGATTTATGTCTCATGACTATGTTTAAAGAGGTGGCATTATATGAGAGGCTTATTCTATTTTATTGCTATAGTAATTTTAATGTTATTGGCGGTGTATCTTTATATACTCATTTGTAACATTAGAAGTGTTAAATGGTCTAAAGGACCTTCCCAGGAAGGTAAGTTCGCAGCTGCCAACGGCAAGAAAATATTTTATCGCATTAAGGGAAAAGGCGGTGCAGTTGTTGTCATTATCAACTCCATCGGAAGTTCACAAGCTGAATGGTGGCCTATTCAGAACGAGGTTGGCCAAAAATGCCGTGTGATAACAATTGACAGACCCGGATATGGGTGGAGCACCTCTGAAAGCGATGATATATCAGCATCCGATTTTGCTGAGGAGCTTAATCTGATTCTTAAGTTCGAAAAAATAAGAAAGTCTATTTTTATTGTTGCCAACGGGACCGGAGTGGTTTATGCAAGGTATTATTGCGTAACACATCCCACAAAGGTATTAGGAGCGCTATTCACCAACCCGCTTCCTTTGCGTTATTCAGCCTGGACGAATGTATTTACTAGCATTGATGAATGCCCCAATATGATCGAATCCGCAAAAAAAATGCAGTATAAGGCATCCAAAGGAATATACCGTTTGATGTCGCCTTTCAGGGGATATCGACTGGACCTTCGGTACAAACGTCATATTATCGAACATTATTCCAAAACTGAAAATTATATAACCATGCAGAATGAATTATCTCAACTGGATAAGATTATTGCTGAGATAGAATCAGCCGATAAGTTCCCTCCAATTCCACTCAGGGTTTTATATCCCGCAGGGGAATCGCTTATACGTGATTGGGTGAGAAACGGCATTAACGAGTATTCGGCACGTCAGCTCGGCAGGGTATATCAAGAGCTCTCGGCTGATGTAATGAGTCTTTCTCCCAATTCATCTTCTCTTGAAGTGGAAGGGGCCGGAGAGCATATTCATCTGGGTAAACCAAATGTCGTTATAAAAGAAATAAAAAACATGATTTCAGAGCAAAAAACAAAAAAGCAAGCTTAAATAAAGAAAGGGCTGTTCTTTCGAACAGCCCGACCCAAAATGCCGTTTACCTATTCTTGACACCTGGCACTCGCCAGGTGGGTGTCCTATTGTACATTTCATATTTCCACCGCCGTTGCAAACGGCTTTAGCCATTTGTCGGAATTATCTTGTGGCCTATACTACATATACAAACAATCGGACTCCCGTGTCAGATATAGCAGGTTCAAAATTAAGGCATCACGCACATTTCAGGAATCTTTTCTTGGTTTTATTATAACACAATTATATTATGCGCTCAAGATGAACTAATTATCATTTTCTGTGAATTTTACCATGCATAAATACGCTATTGACGGGATTATAAGATGATTCACAGCTATTGCATTTCGGTTAAATTCTTCCAATATCGTCTTGGCAAAAATTGTTTTTGCAGCTTATTATTTTTTCTGCTCTCGATGGCAATTGCTTTAAAATAATTCTTCCATAACTCTTCATAAATTTTATCTTCACCATTATCTATAGGAATTGAAATACTCTCTTTAATGAAGATGACCTGATTTGTGTCATATAATGCAAAAACACTCCGCTTCGCGTCATGAATTATCCAGGGTTGATCAGAAAGTCTGTCTTTAAAATGTTCTGCAATAATCATGGTAATATTGTTTTCAGGCTCAATTTTTGAGTAGAATAAGCCGCTTTTAAGTTTTTTAAACCTCAGAATACCAAGAAATACATGGGCTTCGCCGGTAACCTTGTATGCAAGATCATGAACCAAAAGCACATCAGGATTCTGCAAGTATGATAGTATTTTTCTTCCCATTTTAAGACCGGTTTTTATATATTTGTACAAAGCCGTGCCTATATCACAGTACTCGCTCAACCATGCTTTATACATTGTTTCTAATGCTTCATGAGACATTTTTTTTATTACGGTATTATAAACTCTTTCCGATTTTTCCTCATTAGTATCAATCTCTCTTACATCAGTATCGAGAGACATCTGATAAAAATCCCGTGAGACAATACTTTCGGGAACCTCCTTATTCTCATAAGCTACAAATATCGCAGTAAGAATTCCCTCAAAGGAACCATCGGTAACATAGATCATGAATAACCACCTTTAGCCGAACATAGATATCTGCCCTTGAATATATTTAGAGTCTGTTTTTTCTGACAATATAGGATAAAGATTTTCTGAGTCAATATCTACACCGCCGTAATATACCCCTTTGCAAGTAATAAAGTATTGGGCACGTTTAAGTACAACACGCATCCTTTTTAAGTCTTCAAAGGAAAGAGGGGCTATTTTTCTTGCCATTACAATGCGTTGGGCCATTTTGTAGCCTATCCCCGGTACTCTTAGAAGAGTTTCAATAGGCGCACGATTAATCTCTACCGGAAATTTATCAAGATTTCTAAGTGCCCAATCACATTTTGGGTCAACTTTGGTATCAAAGCTCGAATGGTTTTCATCAAGCAGCTCTCCGGCATTAAACCCATAGAACCTTAACAACCAATCAGCCTGATAAATCCTATGTTCCCTTAATAACGGCGGGCTGGTATTTATGGCAGGAAGATTGGTATCTACGTTCACCGGCACATATGCCGAATAGTACACTCTCTTAAGCTTATACCGATTATATAGCTCTTGGGTTAATCTTAGGATGGTTAAGTCGCTGTCCCGACTGGCACCTACAATAAGCTGTGTCGTCTGCCCTGCAGGCACGAACATCTGCTTTTTCCGGTATATTGTAAGTTCATTGGCTCCTTCAATCTGCTGACTAACAAAGGACATGGGTTTTATTATGGTTTGATGATCCTTTTGCGGTGCCAACAGTTTAAGGCTTTTTATCGAGGGAAGCTCAATGTTGATAC
>CAYWXN010000204.1:0-4167 GCA_964462075.1 uncultured Ruminiclostridium sp.
CATATTGCATAACGTAGCCTTTACCTCCGGCGGGTTCCTTAAACCCTGATCCGTAATTCACAAACGGGGCTAAGTATCCGCTTCTGTATGTGTACTCAAGATTCACACCTATTCTTCCGGGCAGCTCATTTATTCCTTTAGTCACAACGTTATTTGCCGCCATGCCGCTTCCGCCGTCAATAATATCCCTAAGATATCGTGAAAGCTCAATTTCAACCTTGTTGATGACTGAATTTATCATATCCTTAAGATCTATGTGGCTCTTATAGCTATAGTCGGCCATATTATTCAATATAACGGTAAGCTCCCTGTCTATAATTCCGTATTTGAAAGGCCCTTTGGCATCAGGATTTTTAAGAATCTCAAACAACATATTGCTTATTTCTTCATATGTGCGGCGGGAACCAACGGCTACAGTCTGAAGCTCATAAGCTTTAGAAATCATTGTAGACCCGCTTGGTAAAGAATTTTTCGGGCTTTGCCTACGATTTATTCTCAGAAGCAACATGGCTTCTTTTGCGCCGCTTGAAAGAGCCTTAGCTTTTAAATCAGCAAGATCTATACTGCCCTTGTTTAAAGTGAATTCTGCCCCTAAAATCTTGATATTAAGCCTGCTTCCATGGGTTTCCATCGCTTCAAGCGTTTTGTAGGGTATGAGCACCTCATAATAGGATGTATTAGCCTGCTCGCCTGATATATTAACTGTCACTGTAGATTCTCTTGATGCCTTTAGTAAGCCTTGAATTCTATCATCCTTTAATAATACCCTTACAGTATTGTCGTTCTTTATATCAATTCGCCAATAAAGCTTTTGGGTTAGCTTATCAGCCGCATTGTTAAACAAATCAACGACATTGTCCTCTTTCTTATCCTTGTCATAATCATCCTGAGAAAAGTCGGTCCTTGCTGTAACAGGTCCGATATGCAGGGATTCTTCCAAATTATATGCCCATAGCTTAACGTAATACAAAGTGTTTGATTTAAGCGGCTGATGTTCTAAAACTCCTTGTTCGTCCGGTACCTGTGCTCCTTTGATTCTTGCATAATAAATATACTTCGGCGATTTATCCTCTACATAAATGCGAGTTTTCTCACGATAAAACTCTATTCTCCCCGATTCAGTTTCATAGCTATAATCGGTATCTCCGGTTGCACTATACACCAACTGTTGGTATTCAGCATCGTTATCGGTCCTTGCCTCTAAAAAGTACTGATAGGGATCTTCGCCTTCAAAGCGTATCTCTATTTCACTTAGAGCATCACGTGTCTTTTCCTTTACCGGTCCCTTTGTGGTTGACCAAGTATGGCTATTATTGTTATACCACTGTCCGTTGTCTTTATTTTTTACTTGTATGTCATACCATTGATTTGGCTCTAAATTGTATATTCTAAAGTAAAATGTCGTTCCATCCTGGACACAGCTGTATTCAGCTCTGTTTAGAAGAACATAGCTTGAGTCTCCCTGTTCCGATTTCTTTAAATAGACCTGCATGGAGTCTGCTGTAGCTCCCAGGGCATTGCTTTCAATATTGAAGCCTACCTCCATATCCTTGACAGCCTCAATGAATCCGGGAGGCTGAACCATACGGGTGGTCACGGGTATGGTAATCCATCTGCTTGTGGTCTCAATCAGATCTCCGTCTACTATTTCACCTCTGTTCCTAACTGCGCGCAAGCTAAAAAAGTAAATCCTGTTAGGCCTTAAAAAATCACGACGGATGGGCATAATAACCTGTCCGGTTTCATTATTAACAGTAAAACCTTCAAGTGTAATAGTATTAACATCTAAATGTAGCTTGTTATCATCAGCAACGGGATTTCCTAGATCGTCATGGCTATATGCCTCTATAAACCCAATATTAACTGCATCATTCTCGTAATCTGATTCAGCTGCTCTTTCCGGTATTGAGGCTGATGTACAAACCATTTCATATGTAACATCCTTTTCTGCATGAACCCAATCCAAGGTAACAGAGGCATCAGTTAAAAGCAACTGATTGTCTTCATTAACAGCTATAGAAAATTCGGCGGGAGCACGAGGATCCCTATAATCATTTTCTAGGCCTCCGGCGTCGATTTTCGGTGTAGTAATGGTCTTTATTGCGGTATCCACAGAACTGCCGAGATCCACACCGTCTACTATAAGTGTTGCCCTGGCTTTAATATAGTATACGGTATTTGGTAAGATGGGGCTGATACCGTCTTTATCAGTTGATATTAAAGTCTCCAAATCTGTTATTTTTGCATCATCAGTAGAATATAAAATTTCTTTTGTTTCATCAGGTTCATCATCAAATTTTGTCGGATCTGTACTTATAAAAAATTTGTACACTACAACTTTTTCTTCTTCAGAAGTAGTATAGCGCAGCCAATCCACATTGGTAAGCAGGCGGGGATACTTAACCAGTATTCCGTCAAGTGTTATATCTCCTGTTGCAGGATCAACAGAAGTATATGGATCTGGGTCAATCTGCAAACTAATATCGGGCATGGGTACCGGAGATTCTGTTAACGGCCATGTGGTAAAGCTTATAACAGGAGATTTATAGGATAGGCGATTGTTTAGATCAGCATCCTGTATTCCATCTGCCCATAAATCACTGTTTATATTATCTATATCCTCATAACGGGAGGAAAAGATCTGCATAAAATATGTCGTATTTGGTACCAGAAAACTAGGATAATCTCCCGCATTATTATCCTCACTGGGGTCTTCGTTATTCTCATTTGCAATTGACGATCCCGTTACATAATCGTAAAACAGTTTGTCTCCAGGCATTGTATAATAATCACTATACCCGGGGTCTGCGGGATCCTGAGGAATCTTGCAGATTATTCTGTTCGGATTTTCGGGATCCTCTTCAAAATGCTTCTTACTCAATACCAGTACTCGCTTTTGTACTGTGGGTAAATATATTTTTTTGGATGGCTGCCCTATTTCAGTACTACCTTTTGTTCTTGGAGTGTCAGGCAGTAATGTCGAAAGTAGTATGTGGAATACTATGTCTGAATTTTGTGGATCCTCACTTTTAAAATCTGTCCAACCCTGACCTGTATGCTGCCTCCATGCCAAAGGCTTCTCGAAAGACAGACAAAGATCATTCATAGGAATTTCAACATTACCTGTGGAAAGATCGGTAGTTGGAACCGTTAGAGTCTTTTTGCCTGCATATATCGGTTCAACCTTAATTTCCTTTGGAAGAGTAGGCTTGCCCGAATCAACACCCAAATTTCGAATATCAACGGCAAGAGACGAGCTTCTCGGTTTTTCCGAGGAGCTGTCATAATATACTACCCTGAAATAGTATTCCGGGTTTTGGTCACCTTCAATTACAATATCTACTATTTCACTTCCATACTCCTCGGAACCCGGAAGTGAAGAGGCAGGGATTTTAACCCACTTATTTGTATCGGTAAAAAAGAATTCTATACGTGGTACATATTGGACCTGATAATGAAGCTCCGGATAATTACCGTTTATTATCTTTCTGAATCTGACCTCAACCTTATCTGTATCGACCTTTGTTAATTCCATTTGCATCGGTGTAAAAATAGATGTTATATTGTGCCCAATATCCTTAAAGGCATTATCTATATTTTTTACGGGAAAACGGTTGCCGCTATTTGTCTTCAGATTTGTTATTCTTGTGTTGATTTGCTCTGAAGCATCATTTTTAAATAGGACACCAATATTAGTAAAAGCATATTCGGTACCAGGTTCAATCCCATGCTCTTTTTCAAGGATAACTGATACAATGTCATTAGGGCCCGTCTCCGGGCTACTTTCTGTTACTGTTACAGAAGCGTCTTTCCCCTCAATAATAATATTCCCGTCTTCATAGTCAGTATTAAAAATTAGATGACGTGATGAACCTTGTCCCACAGTCATGTCAATCTGGAAACAGGCTTTATTGATAGTAGCATCTTCAGTGCTAAGTATGTCCAGGGTATCAGGATCTGTTAATTTTTTAATTCCTTCCACATATATCGTAGGAACCTTCCAATTTAGTAATATGGTGGGGTTATCTCCGCTTTTTATTGTTACCGCATCGCCTGCAGCACTACCTTCCGGCAGCAATTGCGGTGCTTTATCCTCAATATCTTTCATTTTTGCCATTTCATTAAAGGATTCTCCTGTGAAGGTTATACCTGCAAGATAATAAGTTT
>CAYWXN010000205.1:0-1575 GCA_964462075.1 uncultured Ruminiclostridium sp.
TCGGCAAGGAATATATTGAATATAAACAGAAAGTAAAGAAAAGGATCATTCCATTTCTTCTTTAAAAATAAAAAAATAAGTAGGCGACTAAAATGAATTTCTTCTAAAAAGCAGTTATGTAAAACGGGAGTTCTTTGTGGACGCAAAAAAATTTTGGGATGTTATAGCACATTATAATCAGGATACTTGGGTGATTCAAATCATTTTTATTTTCATGATTATTTTTAGTGCTGCCATACTCTATAAACGGAAGAATCAATGGTTGCTCCAAATAGCATTAGGATTAACTAACCTCTTTATTGGTATTGTATTTTTTATTGTCTATGGAACAGAGCCTATTCAAATATTTTTTGCTGCCCCTCTATATATAATAACCGGGTTGTTATTCGTTACCGAGGGAACAATGAGAAGGGATAATGAATTCTTAAAGTTATCAAAGATCCAGTTGCTGCTTTTAATATTAGTAGTTTTATATCCCGCTATATCATTGTTGCTTGGTAATTCATATCCAAAGATAGTACTTTATATTATGCCTTGCCCAGTCATTAGTCTGAGTATCGTTATATATTCATGTTACAAATACAAGAATAAATTACTATTAATACTACTGACTATATGGGGATTAACAGGTATAAAATCATTTTTATTTAATGCATATGAAGATGTAATATTATTAATTTGCGGTGTTTACTGTCTTTATATTCTCATAAAAGAAATAAAATTTGGCACGAACGGGTCAAGAAGAGCTATAGACTAATAAGACACAGAATACAGTAAAAAATCATTATTCAATCAAATAAAATATTACATAGTTGGACATAAGGCAACAAAATAATATTGACAATTGTTAAAACATATGTTACTTTTATAATAAGCAATTTATTAACAATCATTTTCACTCAAAAAAACTGACATAATTTACTGACAGGACAAACCGGATACTGTAGGAACAGTAACTGTTGCATTGCAATACCCAAAATTAAATGTTTGGAGTGATATTTTGTGATTTGGGCTAAAAGGAAAAGTACCGCATTAACAGAACAGTTTCAGGAGGATCTTTCTGAAAAAAAGCAAAGATTGAGTAAAAATGTCGCTGAAATTGTAAAGCTAACCGATAATATTGATATATCTCTGAAGGATATCTCAAGTGTATCAGAAAACATTTCTGTAGCCTCTGAATCCATCGCGGTCGGTGCGGCATCTCAGGCATCCGACGTAGAAAACTTTTCCTCATTTCTAACCGATATGGTCACCAAAATTGAAAGCATTTCAGAAATATCCGATAAACTTATTGAAGAAGGCAATAGAACAAAAGAAGCCAGTGAAGCCGGCGCGGGGAGCTTAGTAGGGCTTTTGTCAAGCAATGATATGCTAGGGCAGGTCATGGAAGATATAATATCAAAAATTGTCACCATGACAAAACAGGCCGATAATATTTCAAGAGCAACTAGCATGATTTCTGCTATTGCAAACCAGACAAATCTATTGTCTTTGAATGCATCAATCGAGGCTGCAAGGGCGGGAGAATTCGGAAGAGGATTTGCCGTTGTAGCAGAAGAGATCGGCAAGTTGGCA
>CAYWXN010000205.1:1585-4124 GCA_964462075.1 uncultured Ruminiclostridium sp.
CGATATGGTTTCCGGAGTATTAGAAGAATTGACAAAGGTTAAAGATACGGTTGATAACTCCAAAGAAGTGTTCGAACGGCAAAAAATATCTGTAAACGATTCAGAAAAGGCTTTCAGAAATATAGACAGCTTCATAAATAGCTCCATAGAGCAGCAATATAGCTTCAGTAACGAGTTTAGCAATCTTTATAAATTGAAGAAACAATTGAGTGAGTCTATCGAAAATATAGCATCAATAACACAGGAATCAGCAGCCACGACCGAAGAGTTGGCTTCACTGACCATGAGCCAGACCAATGCTACGAATAGCCTGATGGATATTGTGACAGGTTTAAAGTCCAGAATCAATACTCTTATAACTGAGGAAGATCTGGATTTATCGGCGGCAAGAGATGCTAACAAGAAAAAGCTCGCCATGGTGTTTTGCTGGGAGCATCCTTTTTATGCGCCTACCATTGATTCGGCTATCCGAACTGCAGCAAAATATGATGTGGATATTGAAATCTTTGCTCCTAAACTTCAGGATGCTGGAGAACAGATGCGGATGCTGCTTGATATAGAAGAACGTGGCTTTGACGCTGTAGCCATAAGCCCGAATGATGACGCGGAAATGGCGAAGGCGATAAACCGTGCTGTGGACAAGGGCATTAAAGTGATATGCTTTGATGCGGATTCTCCCCAGAGTAAAAGGTTGGGAATGTTTGAGACTAATGGTTTGAACGGTGGAAAGGCGGCTGCTCAGGCTGCGCTGAAACTGCTTGGCAACAAAGGAAAGGTCGTAACAAACGTATGGAGCGATATCAATAAGACCATTATACAGGATCGTGCGAAAGGTTTTACCGATGAGATCACCAACGGTACCGATATAAAAGCGGTCACTATTTCTCTGCCTGCCAACCCGCCCGATGCGGAGATAGAAAAATGTATTAAAAAAGTACTTGATGAACATTCGGATGCAGATTTGTTCTATACAACAAATTTGATGTGGGGCCTAAGATTTGCCAAATATTTTAAGCAGCACAAGATCCAGAAAAAGCTGATATCTTTTGACTGTGATAAAGAAATGGGCAAGTATATTCAAGAGGGAATCGTTGAGTTCTCCATAGCTCAGCGACAGTTCGTATGGGGTGAGTTAGCAGTCAAATGGATGGTGGATGCTATACAAGGTAAGCAGATTCCCGGGTATGAAGATACAGGCACTTACATTGTCAATAAATCTAATTTGAGTATTTTTTCCAAGAGACTGACCTAATTGCATATTATCACGAGTATAAGGGCATAACCACGAAGGTTATGCCTTTTTACAGGTGATTTTCTATTGTTGCAATGGTAAAATTTTATGGTAGAATAAATAAAAAGTAAAAAAAGTTAGGAATTAAATAAAATGGTATTAATATTTAAGGACGAAATTTCAGATCGCCTATTCGTTAAATTGGCTTATAATTATGAATATATTAATGGATTGAAACAAATTAAAGGCAGGATATGGGATGCTGCAAAAAAGGTCTGGAGCTTCCCATCTAATGAAGAAACGCTGGATTTAATTATTGGTATTTTTAAAAATGAAAAGATAGTGTTAGATACATCTATAAAGGCTTCTTCACAAGGTGAATATCTCAAAGAGAGGATAAAGCAATTAGATTCAAATAATAAGAATCTATTGGATATTGCATATAGCAAAATGGAATTGAAAGGATTTAGCCGCGGAACAATTAAGGTGTATAAAAGTCACATAAGAAGATTTGAGGAGTATCTGAATAAGCCATTTGAAAAAGCTACAAATGAAAATATCCGCGAATACATACTTAATGGTATAAATACTAAACACCTTACTCATTCATATATCGGACAATGTATTAGCGCATTAAAATTTCTATTTGAAGATGTTTTAAAGAAAGAAGACTTTTTAATTGATATACCAAGACCCAAAAAAGAAAAAAAGCTTCCCGATATTTTAAGCCAAGATGATGTAATGAAGATATTTTCATGTATCGATAATATTAAGCATAAAGCTCTTATGATTATGATATATTCATCGGGGCTGAGGGTTGGAGAGGTTGTCCGGTTGAAGATAGAGGATATTGATAGTAAACGTATGCTTATACATGTGAGACAGTCTAAGGGCTATAAAGATAGATATACTTTACTATCCAAACAAGCATTAGTTATCCTGAGAGATTACTTTAAACGGTATAAGCCAGAAGTTTGGCTGTTCCCAGGAGGAAAATCGAATGACCATCTTACTGAGAGAAGTGCCCAAAAAGTTTTTGATAATGCTCGCCTAAAATCTGGTATAATAAAGAAAGTATCACTGCATACTCTCCGACATTCGTTTGCAACACATCTATTAGAGGCCGGCACTGATTTACGCTATATTCAGGAGCTACTCGGACACAGCAGCAGTAAAACTACTGAGATTTACACCCATGTTAGTAAAAGGGATATTGGTAGGATACTTAGCCCGCTTGATCGTATAATGCAAATTTGAAAAATTTCCTCAGCAATAATGTGCATTAACGAAATCAAGTTCGTAAATCCT
>CAYWXN010000206.1:0-4109 GCA_964462075.1 uncultured Ruminiclostridium sp.
AAGTAATTGACACCACTGCCCTCATTTTTCCCTCAGCATCAACCTTACGAATTCTAATGTCTGTAATCTCCACTTTAGCAGCCCACCTTCCGATATAGCAATGTAGTTTTTATGTTTGATATTATAAATTCGCCAAATATTCCAAAATTCCTCCTTTTTTAAAAATTTATTTTTAAAATTTTCCAAATGATACTGAGTAAAATCGCTTGAAATCCTCATTAACACACAGGTTAAACAAATATTTTCCATAAAATTATTTTGAACATTTAAATTTGATAATATGGCAAAATCACCCTCTTGTATTATCATTCTTTTCTTTCCTTGAATAAATGCTTGTATTTGATATATAATTCTATCTGAAATGTTGAGAATCGGAGTGTATTATGGAGCATCAAAATAATATATGGGATAAAGACAATATGAAAGTGCATATGGTAGGAATCGGAGGCATAAGCATGAGTGGTCTAGCCGAGATTCTTATGCATAAGGGTGTTAAAATCTCAGGCTCCGATTTGGTGGAAACTGAAATAACCGAAAGATTAAAGAGTATGGGAGCAACTATATATTACTCTCATAGTGCTAATAATATTGATAATCAAAATCTCATTGTATACACAGCTGCCGTTTCCAAGGATAATCCGGAAATTATTGAAGCAAAAAATCGCAACATACCTATAATTGAAAGGTCCGAGCTTTTAGGTGCAATAATGGATCAGTTTGAAAACGCTATTGCGGTTTCGGGAACCCACGGGAAGACTACAACTACATCCATGATTTCAACAATAGTACTGGAAGCGGGCCTTGATCCTACTATTCATGTTGGTGGATTACTTGATCTGATAGGCGGAAACACCCGTATCGGCAATAGTGAATATTTTATCGCCGAAGCTTGCGAGTACAAAAATAGTTTTCTTCAATTCAGACCTTCCCTGGCCATAGTTCTTAATATTGATGCCGATCATCTGGACTTTTTCAAGGATATAGATGATATACGCAAATCTTTTGAAAGCTTTCTTGGCAATGTCAAGAATCCCGGAATAATTGTACTTAACATCGATGATCCTCAGACCAGGACACTATCAAAGGTATTAACCCGTCCTGTTGTTACTTATGGCATTAATTCTTCGGACGCAGACTGGAGCTGTGAAAACATTACGTTCAAACAAGGCTATGCGAAGGCAACAATCTTACACAAGAAGTCTTTGTGGGCAAATATCACTCTTGCCGTACCCGGACTTCATAATGTATCCAACGTACTGGCTGCCGTTGCCGCATGCCATAGCTTAGGTATAAGCAAAAGCGCAATAATAACCGGATTGGAAAAGTTTAAAGGTACTCACAGACGTCTTGAAGATAAAGGAATAGTTTATGGTATCAGGGTTATGGATGATTACGCCCATCACCCCACAGAGATACAGGCCAGTTTAAGCGCTGCCAGAGCATTAGCCACTAATCGACTTTTTTGTGTATTTCAACCCCATACTTATACCAGAACCTTTGAGCTTATTGATGATTTTTCCAGATCTTTTGCTCAGGCCGACACTGTTATAGTAACCGATATCTATGCTGCCAGAGAAAAGGATACGGGTATTATCAGCTCTCGTATTTTAAACGACCGAATAAATTTAAACACCAGTAACTCGGTTTATCTATCCAAGTTTGATGACATCGTCAAATTTCTCCATGATAATGCAGCTGCCGGCGACCTTGTTATTACCATGGGCGCAGGAAATGTTTATCGCGTCGGAGAAATGTTTCTTGCTGGTTGTGATAATTAGCTCTTACCAGAGCTTTGTTACCAATACCGTCATGTCATCGTGTTTTCCTTGACTGCGTTTTTTCGCTTCGTCTATAATTCCTTCTGCCATGAGCTGCGCATTAATTGTATCGAGCCCTTCGATATATTTATGCAATTCGGTGGCCTCCCCTGAAACCGTAAAAGCCTCTAGGATGCCGTCAGAAATCATTATCACAAAGTCCCCTCCCGCCAGAGTGACAGGTTTATAATGAAGTGGCCGGGCAGAGACTGAATCATTATTGCCGATAGTAATTTCTTCGATACCGTACCGGTTTTTTACGAAGGATAAAGAGGCACCGTATTTATAAAATGAAGCCGCTCCGCTTGAGAGATCAATGGAGCACAAATCAATTGTTGCCAGCCTTTCATTTTCTCCGCGCACATTTAAATACAGATTTAACAGCCTTATTGCCATTCCAATCTCAATTCCGTCATCCAATAAGTTCTCCAGTATCTGAATAGTAGTACGACTATACTTATCGGCTTGCTTACCGCTGCCCGTACCGTCACTGATAGCACTTATATGAAAGCCGTTGTTTGTAATAAAGAAGGTAAAATTATCACCGGATACAAGTGATGTTTCCTTAGCTGTGCGCGCCACTCCTGTAACCGTTTTATATCTCGGCTTTTTCATGTATCTTAAGACAGTATGGCCGAGAAAATCTCTCCTTAAATCACCTGTCCTGATAAAATTGTTTTGAACATTTTCCTGGATTATTTCATCAAGAATATTTAAATCAATTTTATTTTTTGTATCCAACAAAACGTCCATATAAGGCTTGAATTTTCTTTTATTATGATAGCGAAAGGCTTTTACCGGGATACCTCTGTTTCCGACGACGGCAAGAAGTCTATTTTCGATTTTATAATCCCCCTCCTCATTATCAACCAGGCTGCGGGCAATAGATATAACGCTGCCGGATATTATGTTTGCTTGCTTACTAAGCAAAATACGGCTTTCTCTGAGTCTTTGTCGCCACACCTTATCAGCCTTATACACCGAATAAGCTGTTTCCATGGCTTCAATAAATTTTTCAGGCTTTGTACATGTAGTTCTAAACCAATCTGGAATTTCAGGTTTTCCGTTTTCATCCATTTTTAAATCTGACAATGTTTCTTCTATTAATTTATATGTTTTATAAAAATACGTGTTCCAGCATCTATCGCACATGCTGCAGCGATTACATGCCTTTTCTGCCACGGCTTCAATGATCCATTGGATGACAGATCTTTTATCATCTTCATCATCCATAATTGTTTCCTCGATATTTCTGGACACCCGGGACAGTCCTTTTCCCAAGACAAATATCCTATCAGCGACTTCATGTGCTTTGCCGGAATTGCAAACAGAAAGGGTTTCTGCTTTGACCTCAACTCCGGCTAATTCATCGCTTATATAGTCGGCAATTGTTTTCGGAATAAACAAAAACAGAATCCCCGAAACCAGAGCTTCATAATATTTCACTATAAGTCCGCCATCCAACACCGAAAGTCCGGAGAAAAATATGACTGCCAAAGTCCACAATGAAACAGTAAAAGTGCGCGTCTTTACCGAAATCCCTGCCAGAGCACCGGCTAATGCGAACATACCCGGGACAGGAAGAGAACCCGGTATATCATATATAGCGATTACCATCCCCATTATTGCGCCGATCAACGCTCCTGCACTGCTGCCCTTGCGTCTGGCAATGATTAATACGGCTAGTCCGGCTAAAATGGGACCCAGCTCGCAGTTCCATATCATGACGCTTTCCATGCTTATGATGACTATTCCCAATAAGACTGTCCTGGAAAACAGCTTTTTACCGTCAAAGACACCGCTGTTATTCACTCCTTTAAAGATCTCGGTTCCGGGAGCCATAATCAAGCAAAAAACAAAAACCATAACAACACTCAAAAGTGATACCACCAAATCATAAAGATGGAAGCCTTGCACCGCACCTCTTACAAGGCCTGTGATTCCTATGATAAATGCCATCAATACTGACCGGGCAAAGGTTGAATCATTTTTGGCGCTATTACTTAGTACTAAATGTGAAAGAACCTCAAATAGTATAAAAGCCAGCAACTGCCTAATTGTTTCGAAAAAATTTGAAAATATGGCATTACCGAGCGTAATTGATAATATGGCGATTATTTTTGAAACTCCGCTATATCCGGCTGCAACATAAAATGCCGAAGCAAATGGCCTTATAACACCGAAAAGATTTGCTCTTGAAAAAACAAAGCAAATCACAAAGCCAATAGCATGTTCAGGTTTAATATTTGAAAGGTGACTGATAATATATTTTAATAAGCTCTTTTCGCTCTT
>CAYWXN010000207.1:0-4108 GCA_964462075.1 uncultured Ruminiclostridium sp.
TGGAGTCTTCCACAATCTCAACAATACGGAATTTTATTTTTACAGGTGCGTTATTGTCCTCTGTTATATCGGTTATAAGCCTGTAATTATTATCCCCTAAGCCTTCTCTCAGTTGATTCATAGCTTCCTCATCCATTTTAAGGCTGTTGGCATCTGCAACGCAAAGGGGCGGAAACATTATACACCACCAGTTCTGCCCTTTTGCTTCTCCTAACTCCACCCGGACAGCCTCATACATTCCGGCCGGCAGAGCCAGCCCGTCATACTCCTTAGTGGGGAAGGAGTATACCCCATAACGAGCATTTACCGCAACATCAGAGCCATTTTCCTTTACTGCATTAGCCGCAATTGCTTTAATCACGGGTAAGCTTCCTTTTAAATATCCCGCAGCTTCCTCTCGGGTAGCTCCGTTAGGGTACTTTTCCTGCATATGCTTTAATATCGCATCCCGAACCTTCAGTTTCAACTCCTGGTCCCCGGCTGAGTCACTGTTGGCTACAATATGAAGTCTTACAATATTGTCCGATATTTGCTTCTGGGTAGCGCCTCCATATATTATGCATATAATAAGAATCACTAAAAGAAAGCGTGTAGCCACAGACAAAAACTGTATTGCAGAGCTCGTTCCCTTTATGGCAGAAAAAAAGCTTCTTTTGTTAATCTTCATAATAATCACCATCCAATTATTTTCTATACTAATTATTTGCTGAAAATACAGTTTCAATTCAGACGGACGAATTTCCCATGGAGAAATTACTCAATTTTTACTCTATAAAAGAGGCAAAAATTCCGATATACTTATTAAGAAAGGTGGAAGCTGATGAATATTTCTAATTTGCCCAATATCTCTTCTTTAATGAATCAAAAAATATCAGAAATTCAGGGACGTTTGCCTATTAAAATGAATGGCTCTTCGACCAGCAATACAGGTTTTGCTCAAGAGCTTAATAAAGCTTCGTCTTCTTTAGAATCGGCTGCTGCATTAGCAGAATCATCTACCATATTAGGAGAGTTTGCAGCACCAATTATCGATATGGAATCTTCAACCCAGAGCGTTGCTAAAACCAAGTATCCTTTGGTATCCGGCTCTTATGAATCGGTTTACCCTCGCCTTTCACAAACCCAGATACAAGAACTTATGCCCAGAATAAATGCATCTATCAATACTTATTCAAATCAATACAACCTGGACCCTAAGCTTGTCCGTGCTGTTATTAAAGAGGAATCCGGATTTCAACCCTTTGCACTTTCAACCTCAGGAGCCATGGGGCTTATGCAATTAATGCCCGGAACTGCTGAAGGCCTTGGCGTTACTGATGCCTACAATATTGAACAGAATATTCTTGGGGGTACCCAATACCTCTATTACCAATTAAAAGCCTTTGACGGTGATTTGAAACTTGCCTTAGCGGCATACAACGCCGGCCCGAATGCGGTAAAAAAATATGGAGGCATCCCTCCATATACTCAAACACAAAATTATGTAAAAAAAGTTATTAATTCTTATGAAATGTATCAGGCAATTGGGGACAATTAGCAATCTTATCCACAATATCCACAGGGTTATCCACAGTTAAAGCGGGCAATACAAGCTGTTTTTATGAATATTTCCACAGTCTCCACAGCCAAAAAAATGAACATTTTCACAGGCAATTGTTGATATTATTTGTCATGTCCCTCTCCTATGACGAGAGACGGTACGGCATTTAAAGTAAAGTCTGCAAACTCGCCTTTTAAGAAGGAATAATAACCCGCAGAAGCAATCATAGCCGCATTATCGGTGCACAAAACCGGAGTAGGGAAAAGTGCATCAATGCCTATTTTCTTTGCTCTGCTTTGGAGTGTTTCCCTGAGAAGTGAATTCGAGGCAACTCCCCCCGCCAGAGCTATTGTCTTAACATCCAAACTATTTGTTGCTTTTAATGTGTGATCCACCAGTACATCCACCACAGCCTGTTGAAAAGAGGCACATATGTCGGGGATATTAAGCTCTTCGCCCTTTTGCCGGGCATTGTTTACATGGTTAATAACAGCGGTTTTCAGACCTGAAAACGAAAAATCATATGAACCGTTGGGAAAATTGACTCTTGGAAAGTGAACAGCTTTCGGATTACCCAGCTTTGCCTGTTTATCAATGACAGGCCCTCCCGGATATCCCAGCTCCAGAACCCTTGCTATTTTGTCAAAGACCTCCCCTGCCGCATCATCCCTTGTTATTCCAAGAATCTCGAAATCAAGATATTCCTTGACATGCACTATATGGCTATGGCCGCCCGAAACAACAAGACCCATATAAGGCGGTTTCAACTCAGGATGGCTGATATAATTAGCAGCTATATGTCCTTCAATATGGTGAACCTTGATAAGAGGTTTATCAAGTGCGGCTGCGATAGATTTAGCAGCTGTGACACCCACCAAAAGCGCACCCACAAGCCCCGGCCCATAGGTTACGGCTATTGCGTCCACTTCCTCCAAAGTTATATCGGCTTCCTTTAATGCTGAATCTATAACAGGAAGAATAAGCTCGACATGTTTACGCGAAGCTATTTCGGGAACAACTCCCCCGTATTCGGCATGCAGATCTATCTGGGATGCTATAATATTTGATAATACCTTACGGCCGTTTACCACAACGGCAGCAGATGTTTCATCGCAACTTGTTTCTATTCCTAAGATAATAATGTCTTTCATTTGATCTTTACCCTGTTAATATAAAATCCTTTCGTCTTACTGGAAGAGCCATTGTACGCTTTCTTTGAAAAATATTTGTCCTATGATGATCAAAGTTCCCAAAGAGAATACATAATAAGCAAAGTACTTCAATTTCATATTTTTAATAACATTCATCATAAGCTTTATTGCAAGAAAGCCCGTGATCCCGGCTGCAATCATGCCTGCTAATATATTGCCCATGCCTATAGACTCAAGAGAAACGTTAGAATTGCCTTTTAAAATATCAATACCATCCAAAAGAGCACCACCAAGAATGGGCGGAATAGACATGAGGAAAGAAAAATCAGCGGCAAATCCCCTTTGCAGGCCAAGTATCAAGGATGTAGTAATAGTCATGCCCGAACGGGAGACTGCTGGCAATAACGCAATGCCCTGCGCCAGACCGATCACAAGAGAATCACTTGTTTTAAGTTCTTCCAAACCTTTTTTCCCATCGGCCAGCTTTTGTGAGATCATAAGCGCCGTCCCGGTGAACAGAAATCCAGGACCTAATAATATAGAGCTTAAATATGTACTTTCTATAAAGTCCCCGAACAGAAAATTCATAATAATTGCCGGTATGGTTGCAACAACTATTTGAACGGGTAGCTTGGAAAAAGGCCGTCGAATCATCTCGATAACTTTCTTCCAGAAGAAGAAAATAACCGCAAATAAGGTGCCAACATGAAGCGCAATATAAAAGGTAACTATCATTGATTGAGACTGAGGAGTAGAGATATCTACCCCCAGTAACTTTTGAAATAAAACAAGATGTCCCGAGCTGCTTATAGGCAGAAATTCAGTCAACCCCTGTACTATGCCCAGAATTATAGCTTGTAACAGATTCATTATTACCTCCAAAAAAGAGAAAATTCTCTTGCTTATTCGGGCTTGAAAGCGGCCTCAACATATTTGTTAGGCGCATTCCAGAATATCCACTCGTCATAGCCCGCATCATAAACTGCCTTCATCTGAGCCTGATATTCCTCTACTCCATAGTTCATCCAATATCCATCAGGAAGACTGCTTAGAGTAAAGCCCTGAATATATGCACGGACATTAAGATTATAGCCCGGTTTTTTTGCAATGCGGTCTTTACCCACCATAAGAGTATTATATACGACCTCGTAAGGTTTTAGGTCAGGATGGGTAAATTTTATTCCGTTTATTGTCTGGCCTACACCATTGGCCATGGATTTCCCTTTTGGAGCCGCATTGGCATAGTGGGAGGGGTATATCATGGGACAAATATAATCAAGGCTTGGACCTATGGTTTCAAGGGTTTGACCTATTTCACCATAATCCTTCATTGAAATCATTGGCATCCCAAAGATATCCGCCGAAAGAACTGTTTCAGAAGGAAGATTCATTCTCATATAGCGTATAAAATTCTCGA